>CALEOQ010000287.1 GCA_937910255.1 uncultured Caulobacteraceae bacterium
GAGGATGTATAGGTGGTGAGGTTGAGAGTCATGATGGAGTGTAGTATAGCGAACCGGGCAGAAGAGTGCTACCTAGAGATGTCTGTGCTTTTTTTTTTAATGATACGGCGACCACCGAGATCTACACTCTTTCCCTACACGACGCTCTTCCGATCTTGCCCCAGGAATTCATCGAGGTCGCCGAGGCCAAGGCCAAGGCGATCAATTCAGCCTTCGAGGCGGCGATGCGGGAACGCCGGGAAATGACGCTGGTTGGGGCATAGGGCGTCATCCTGTCGCCACCTTCGCTTCGGAGATTGACGTTCGGGAGCGTAAGGCGAACATATTCGTTAGCCCTCCAGATGGAGCGACCAGAGAAGACCATGGCTCAGCAGGACCCTCAGGGCGGCCAGTCGGCCCTTCAAAGCCTCACCGCTGCGGGCGGCGCAATCGCAGCGGCGGTCGCCGTCGTGGTCGGCGTGGTGCTGGCCTTCGTCTTCGCCGCCACGGTCGTGGTCTTCGGCCTGGTGCTGAGCGCCCTGGTGGCGCTGGTCGCCCTGGCGGTGCGGGCCAGTCGCCTTGGCCGCCGCAAGTCCGGCGCCCCGGAGGATGACGGGATCATCGAAGCCCGCCATCTGGGCGGCCACAGCTGGGTGGCCTACGGCTGGAACGAACGCGCCTAGGACGCGCGCTCCATCGCCACGGCGCTTGCCCCTCGTCGGACGGGCCTCTACCCTCGATTCAAACAATCGTTGGGAGACGAAGCGAATGATCGGCGTGGTGGCGACCCTCAAGGTCCAGGACGGCAAGGGCGACGAATTCGAGGCCGTGTTCAAGGACCTCATGGCCCAGGTGAAGGCCAATGAGCCCGGTTGTCTGGTCTATCAGCTCACCAAGAGCCGGGCCGAGCCCGGGACCTACAAGGTGCTGGAAATCTACGCCAATGAAGACGCCCTGAAGGCCCACGGCCAGACCGAGTATTTCAAGGCCGCCGGCCCGAAGATGGGTCCCTGCCTCGCGGGCCGTCCCGAGATCGAGATGCTCGACGCGGTTCAGTAGGCCTGGTTTGAACCCTTCGCAGAGCCCGGGACCCCTCCGTAGGTCCCGGGCTTTCGCATGTCTGGTTCCCGCGTGGAGCCGCTGACAGAATTTCTACAGTGCGGCTGGGGCGACTTGTCCTTAGGGTCGGGCCGAACGAACGTTTGAATGGAGATCCCATGGCCGTCGACGCCCTCTTCCGCCCCTTCAGCTACAAGGGCCTGCACCTCAAGAACCGGATCGTCATGGCGCCCATGACGCGGTCCTTCTCGCCGGGCGGGGTGGCGACCGAAGAGGTGGCCCAGTACTACCGCCGCCGGGCGGAAGCCGATGTGGGCCTGATCATCTCCGAGGGCACCGGCGTCAATCGCCCGGCCTCAGTCAATGACAAGAACGTGCCGCGCTTCCACGGCGAGGCCGAACTGGCCGCCTGGAAGCGGGTGATCGACTCCGTCCACGAGGTGGGCGGCAAGATGGCGCCTCAGCTCTGGCATGTGGGCGCAGTGCGCACCCGCGATCCGGAATGGACCCCGCCGGGCCCCTATGACAGCCCGTCCGGCCTGTCGCGCCCTGGCAAGGAGTTCGGCAAGGGCATGACCGACGAGGAGGTGGCCGACGCCATCGCCGCCTTCGCCCAGGCCGCCGCCGACGCCAAGGCGCTGGGTTTCGACGCCGTCGAACTGCATGGCGCCCACGGCTATCTGATCGACCAGTTCTTCTGGGACGGCACCAATGTCCGCGAGGACGCCTATGGGTCCAAGGATCTGCCGGGCCGCGCCCGCTTCGCCGCCGACATCCTGCGCGCCGTGCGTCAGGCCGTGGGGCCGGACTATCCGGTGATTATCCGGATCAGCCAGTGGAAGCAGCAGGACTATGAGGTGAAGATGGCCGCCGATCCCAAGGCGATGGAGGCCTGGCTGGGCGCCCTGACGACGGCGGGCGCCGACATGCTGCACTGCTCGCAGCGCCGCTTCTGGGAGCCGGAATTCGAAGGCTCGGACCTGAACTTCGCCGGCTGGGCCAAGAAGCTGACCGGCGTGCCGACCATCACCGTCGGCTCGGTGGGCCTTGATGGCGAATTCATCGCCGCCTTCGCCGGCGAGGGGTCGCAGCCGGCCTCCCTCGACAAGCTCCTTGACCGCCTGGAGCGCGACGAGTTCGACCTCGTGGGCGTCGGGCGCGCCCTGCTGCAGGACCCCGAATGGGCCAAGAAGGTCAAGGAAGGCCGCACGGCCGAACTGGCGCCGTTCGAGCGGGCTGCTATGGCCAAGCTCTATTAGGAGCCGCCTCTGGGGCGCAGACCCGGCGGTCGTCGCCGGGTCTGCGCAACCCTGTTGTCAGGCGTTGTAGTTGAGCTTGAGGCCGGGCCTGGGCCAGCGGGCCTTGTAGAGCCTGCCTGTGGACGAGGCGGTGATCCAGGCGTCGCGCATGTCGGCCCCGCCGAAGCAGATATTGGTCACGATCATGTCCGGGACGGGGAAGTGCTCGGTCGCCCCGGACGGGTCGAAGGCGGTGATCCCGCCATTGATGATCGTCGCCACGCAGACCTTGCCGCCGGCCTCCACCGCCAGGCTGTCCAGCAGCTGGTAGCCGGGCAGGTTGGCCACCACCCGGCCGGGGCCAAACCCGGCCTGCGCCTTGAGCTGACCCGGCGCTTCGATATCGAAGGCCCACAGTCGGCCAAGCTGAGTGTCGGCCAGATAGACCACGTCCTCGTCCGGCGAGAGGCCCACGCCGTTCGGGGCGATCAGATGATCCCGCAGACGCGCCACATGGCTGCCGTCGGCCTTGGCGTAGTAGAGCGCGCCGAACTTGCGGCCCTCCGGGGTCGAACAGCCATGGTCGCTGAACCAGAAGCCGCCCTGGCGGTCAAACACCAGGTCGTTGGGGCCGACGAAGGGCCGGCCCTCGCAGGCGTCATAGAGGGTCGTGAGTTCGCCCGTCTTCAGATCATAGCGCTGGATCATCCCGCCCGTATGGCTGGCCGGCGTCGGCCCGGGGATGGTCAGGCCGTCCTGCTGCGGCCAGGTGAAGGAGCCGCCATTATTGGTGATGTAGATCGCCCCGTCAGGGCCGATGGCCGCGCCATTGGGACCGCCGCCGGTCTCCACCAGGGTCTCGCGCCGACCGTCAGGCGTGATGCGCGACAGGCGCTGGGCCTTGATCTCGGTCAGCACAACCGACCCGTCGGCCATGGCGATCGGGCCTTCGGGAAACTCCAGGCCTTCGCAGACCAGTTCGATGTCCATCGGGCGTCCTCCTCGTTCTTGTTGAGGCGGAGTATGGCCGGCGCCGTGGCGTAAGGGCCAGGGGGCTTAACGCCGTTCAAGCACCCGCAGCACGAAGGGATAGTCGTCCTCCTCCCCGGCCGGGTGGCGCACGGCGCTGACCTCGGTCCAGGCGGCCTCATCAAAGGGCGCCAGGACCACGTCGCCTTCGACCTCGGCCTCGACCTCGGTCAGATAGATGCGCTGGGCGCGGGCCAGGGCCAGTTCGAACAGCGAGGCGCCTCCGATCACGCAGACCTCCTCGGCGCCGTCGTCGTCGGCCATCTCCCGGCCGATCTGCACCGCCTCGGTGAAGTCTTCACAGACCAGCGCGTCCCGCGGCGCGAAGGAGCCATCGCGGCTGAGCACGATATTGGTCCGGCCTGGCAGGGGCTTCTTCGGCAGGCTGTCCCAGGTCTTGCGGCCCATGATCACCGGCTTGCCGAGCGTCAGGGCGCGGAAGTTCGCCAGGTCGCTCTTCAGCCGCCAGGGTAGGCCGCCCTCGCGGCCGATGACGCCGTTGCGGGCGCGAGCGATGGGACCGGCGGTGAGGAGGATGCGAGCCATGATCAGAAGGGGGTAGCCGACCCTGGACGCGCAGGGAAGGGACCCCAGTCCCCTCAGACGGCGATCGGGGCGGCGATCTTGTCGTGGGCCTTGTAGCCGGTGACCTTGAAGTCCTCGTAGTCGAAGGAGAACAGGTCGCGCTTGTCGGCCAGGGTCAGGGTCGGGAAGGGGTAGGGCTCCCGCGTGAGCTGCTCGCGGGCCTGATCCAGATGGTTCAGATAGAGGTGGGCGTCGCCCAGGGTGTGGACGAACTCGCCAGGCTCCAGGCCGGTCACCTTGGCCACCATCTGGGTCAGCAGGGCGTAGCTGGCGATGTTGAACGGCACGCCCAGGAACACGTCGGCCGAGCGCTGGTAGAGCTGGCAGGACAGCCGGCCCTCGGCCACGAAGAACTGGAACAGGCAGTGACAGGGCGGCAGGGCCATGTCGTCCACATCGGCCGGGTTCCAGGCGCTGACGATGTGCCGGCGCGAGTGCGGCGTGGTCTTCACGCTCTCGACCACATTGGCCATCTGGTCGATTACCCGGCCGTCCGGGGCGGCCCAGGATCGCCACTGCTTGCCATAGACGGGGCCAAGCTCGCCCTGCGCATCGGCCCATTCGTCCCAGATGCTGACGCCCCGCTCCTGCAGCCAGCCGACATTGGTGTCGCCGCGCAGGAACCACAGCAGCTCCAGGATGATCGACTTGCGGTGCAGCTTCTTGGTGGTCAGCAGCGGAAAGCCCTGGGCCAGGTCAAAGCGCATCTGCCGGCCGAACACGCCGAGCGTGCCGGTGCCCGTGCGGTCGCCCCGCTGGACGCCGGTTTCCAGGATGTCGGCCAGCAGGTTGAGATACTGCCGCTCGGGGTGATCGGCGCGGGCCGGGGGCGGCGGGACGTGAGCGTTCACGGGCGAGGCTTTCGCATCAGGTTCAGAGGTTAGCCTCCCATGATTCGCCCAGGCTCCGGGGCAGCCGGCAAGGCCCTGCGGCGCTCTGTCCACAGGTCTCAGCCGGCGAAGCCGCCCTCGTCCAGGAAGGTCTGTTCGCTGGGGGTGGTGCGGCGGCCCAGGGCGGCGTTGCGGTGGGGGAAGCGGCCGAAGCGGACGATGATGTCCCGGTGGAGCTCGGCCCATTTCAGGGTGTCGGCGTCGCCTTCGGCTTCCTTGAGGGCGGCGCACAGCCGCACGGCCTCGTCCTGGTCGCCCATGTCCTCGGAATGCTCATAGGGCAGGTAGAAGAAGGGGCGCAGGATCGCTGCGGTGGCCTGATCGTGGCCCGCGGCGATGGCCGCCTTGGCGATGGCCCTGGCCTTGCCGTCGGTGGCGAAGGCGTGACCGGAGTCGCGGAAGATATTGCGGGGGACCTGGTCGAGCAGGATCAGCAGGCCCAGCGCGCCTTCCGCGTCCTTGGCCCAGTCGTCGAGCTCGCCGCGGGCGGCGGCGTGGTGGGCGGTCGCAAAGTCCCGCGCCAGGACCCGGTCAAAGGCCTCATCCTTGGCGAACCACTTGGCCGGGCCGGCCTCCCGCCAGGTGTCGACCACCTGTTTGGCTGTCACGTCCATGGGCGTCTCCAGTGTGGCCGGGGAGTGTCTGCGGACCAGCCATTCGGCGCAAGCGGCCTTGATCGTGCAAAGAGAGGGCCTGCGTGACGCTGCGCCGCTTGACCTTTGCGCAAAAAAACGGTCGATAGCGCGGCCTTTGCCGCGGCGCCGTTGCTCGGTTCCGTGGTCGAACCCTGTCCCAGGAGAACAATCATGCGCGTCTACTATGATCGCGACGCCGACCTCGCCCGCATCCTGGACAAGAAGATCGCCATCGTAGGCTATGGTTCCCAGGGGCGCGCGCACGCGCTCAACCTCGTCGATTCCGGTGTGAAGAACGTGGTGGTCGCCCTGCGCCCCGGTTCGGCCACCGCCAAGAAGGTCGAGGCCGACGGCCTGAAGGTCATGACCGTCGCCGAGGCCGCCGGCTGGGCCGACGCCATGATGGTCCTGGCGCCGGACGAGCTGCAGCGCGAGATCTACAACAACGAGATCGCCCCCAATATCCGTGACGGCGCGGCCCTGCTGTTCGCCCACGGCCTGAACGTGCATTTCAACCTGATCGAGCCCAAGGCCTCCATCGACGTGCTGATGGTGGCGCCCAAGGGTCCGGGCCACACCGTGCGCGGCGAATACCAGAAGGGCGGCGGCGTGCCCTGCCTGATCGCCATCCACCAGAACCCCACCGGCAACGCCCTGGACTTCGGCCTGGCCTATGCCTCGGCCATCGGCGGCGGGCGCTCGGGCGTGATCGAGACCACCTTCCGTGAAGAGTGCGAGACCGACCTGTTCGGCGAACAGGCCGTGCTGTGCGGCGGCCTGGTGGAGCTGATCCGCGCGGGCTTCGAAACCCTTGTCGAGGCCGGCTACGCGCCGGAAATGGCCTATTTCGAGTGCCTGCACGAGGTGAAGCTGATCGTCGACCTGATCTATGAGGGCGGCATCGCCAACATGAACTACTCGATCTCCAACACTGCGGAGTACGGCGAGTACGTCACCGGCCCCCGCATCGTGACGCCGGAGACCAAGGCCGAGATGAAGCGCGTGCTCGACGACATCCAGTCGGGCAAGTTCGTTCGTGACTTCATGCTGGAGAACCAGTCGGGCCAGGCCTCCTTCAAGGCCACCCGCCGCCGCGGTTCGGAGCATCAGATCGAGGAAGTGGGCCAGCGCCTGCGCGCCATGATGCCCTGGATCACCAAGAACAAGCTGGTCGACACCGCCCGCAACTAGGGCCCTGCCGCCATTGCGGCCTGAGCGACCTCATCGACAGAAGCCCTCTCCCGCTCGGGGAGGGCTTTTTCGTGGGCGATCAGTCGGCGGCGGTCTCGATCGCCTCATAGCGGGCGACGATCATGTGGGAGGCGTCGAAGCGCTCCTTGGCCTGGGCCTTGGTCTTGGCCAGCTCCAGGTGGACATGATCGGTCATGCCGCCGGGATAGCGATCCTGCAGGGTGCGGGCCTTGCCGATGGGCGCGCCGAGGGCGACGACCTGGCCCTCTCTCACATCGGCGTCGATGTAGAAGACGCGCGCCTCATAGCCGAGGGCGGGATTGGTGATCTCGACGAACTTCAGATCTGGATCGTCGGAATAGGCCACGCCGATCTTGGTCACATAGCCGGAGATCGGCGCCTTGATCGTCTGGCCGGCCTGGGCGGCGTAGTCGACACCCTCGTGGTGGCGGTGGCCGCCATCGCGGGAGGCGCCGAACGCGCCCGAACCATAGGCGTCGAAGGTGCGCGGCGCCTGGCCCGTGGGATTGACGAAGTCGGCCGCCCCATCGCCGTCCACGTCGCGGCCTTGCCAGACCAGCTGGCGGGCGACCACAGGCCTGATGACCGGGCGGGGGCCGCGCATGGCGTCGAAGAGCGGCGCGGTGACCTGGGCCTGGGAGAGCTTCTGAACGAGCCCGCCGCCGGCGCTGGCTACGGCGCTGGTGGCCATGGTGGCGCAAAGCGTTGCGGCGGTGAGGGCGAACAGGCGGGTGGCCACGAAGCGCCCGTCCATGCGGGCGACCATCAGGTCAAGCGTCTTCAAACGTCTCGTTCTCTTTTATGCAGGCCCACGGGAACCCGGGGCGAATTGAACAGTTATTGGGGCAAGGCAAGGGCCGCCGAAGCGGTCGCCTGAGCCAGCCATGTCGCTCGTCTGTAGACTATAGAGCGCGAATGGGGCGCCCATGCGGCGCGTTGTCCCGTTAAATCAATCTCTTATAGTTACGCTTGTTCTAAAGCCAGGGCAGGTCCGCCTCGCCGCGGAGAACCGCCTCGGTCTCCGGCGTGTGTTTGCTCGCGCCATCCCGAGGATGGAGAACCAGCGCCGGAAGCAGGCGCAAGGGCGCCTTGCCGGTCTTGATCGCCCGCACCAACACCCGCTTGGCCGCCGCGTCGGCGAACGGGTGAATGGGCCGCACCTGAAACGAACCTGCGCCCTTCCCGAGGCCGGCCAGAATGTCGGCCAGCCGGTCGGCCCTATGAATCACCGTAATGGCGCCGCCCTCACGCACCGCTTTCAGCAGGAACAGGGTCCAAGACTGGAGGCCCGCCTCGGCCATCCATGCGCCGCGCTTCTCGACCGACGGCGCGCGCAAGGCGGCGGGATCGTCGAAGAAGGGCGGATTGGACAGGGCGGCGTCGAACGGCGTCAGGCCCTGGGCCGCAAACCCCGCATCAATATCGCCGCTGATCGCCTCGACGCGGTCGGCCAGGCCGTTGAGCGCCGCATTCGCCTGCGCCAGGGCGAGGGCCTCGGCGTCCCGCTCGACGCCGGTGAAACGCACGCCAGCTCGGCGCATGGCCGCCGTCATCAGGACGGCGCCGGCGCCGCATCCCGCCTCGATCACCCGGCTCCCTGGAGCGGCGTCGCAGGCCGCCGCCAGCAAGGCTGCGTCCAGCCCCGCCCGATAGCCCCGGCTCGGCTGGCGCAGGATCACGCGGCCCCCCAGGAGGCGGTTCTCCGTGGGGCTGTCGACCGGGACGACGGGAAGCTCGGACATGAGCTGCTCCTGATGCGCGGGCGCGCCTTGACCGCCCCCTATCGCGTGACCATTGTCCGGACGCAACGGCGGCCCCGCAATGGGCCGTCCCATCTGGAGTACTTTTGTCGTGGACGCCGCCGCCGCAGATCCCCGGGCAAAGCCGGTCAGCCTCGATCATCTGCTGAAGCTCGCGGCCGCGGACATGGCCGGGGTGGACAGCCTGATCCGCGACCGGATGCAGAGCCCCGTCTCGGTGATCCCGGCCCTGGCCGAACACCTGATCGGCGGATCGGCCAAGCGGCTGCGCCCCCTGCTCACCGTGGCCGCCGCCCGGCTGGCCGGCTCGGTCGAAGACCACTGCCAGAAGCTGGCGGCGGCCGTGGAGTTCATTCACACCGCGACCCTGCTGCATGACGATGTGGTGGATTCCTCCGAACTTCGTCGAGGAAAGGTGGCCGCCCATCTGATCTGGGGCGCGCCGTCCAGCGTGCTGGTCGGCGACTTCCTGTTCGCCCGCGCCTTTGAGCTGATGGTCGAGACCGGCTCCATGTCGGCCCTGGAAATCCTCGCCCGCGCCAGCCGGGTGATCGCCGAGGGCGAGGTGCTGCAGCTCACCCGCGCCCACGACCTGGATTTGGACGAAGCGGTCTATCTACAGATCATCAAGGCCAAGACCGCCGAGCTGTTCGCCGCCGCGGCCGAGGCCGGCGGCGTCTGCGCCGGCGCCTCGCCCGAACGCGCCGCGGCGCTTCGTCGCTATGGCCAGGATCTGGGCCTGGCCTTCCAGCTGGTGGATGACGCCCTGGACTATTCCGGGGCCAGCGAGACCCTGGGCAAGAATCCCGGCGACGACTTCCGCGAAGGCAAGGCGACCCTGCCGCTGATCCTGGCCATCCACCGCACCGGCGCCCAGGAGCGGGATTTCTGGATGCGGACCGTCGACGCACGGGAGCAGACCGAGGCGGATTTCGAACGGGCCCGCACCCTGGTGCAGGACTCCGGCGCCCTTGAGGTCACCCTTGAGAGCGCCGCCGGCTATGCTCAAAGCGCCAAGGCCGCCCTGTCGGTGTTTCCGGCCAACGACTGGCGCGCGGCCATGGAAGACCTCGCCGACTTCGCTGTGGCCCGCCGCAGCTAGAGCGCGTTCCGATAAATGAGACCCGGTTCGCAGATCAAAACGCGCTCACGGCTTGGCGCTTAGAGCCTGACGCGTCTGTCGATCAGCTTCCGGCCCCGGCCATGTCCAGCAGGTTCAGGCGGATGCCGCCGGGCAGCTCCATGTCCCCGGGGCGGAAGCCTTCAGGGCAGGCGCCCTGCCAGGCGCTCTCGATATTGATCTGGCGGGTCCCGTTCATCTGCGGCGCCTCGGCGCCCACCGTCGAACTCTGCGCCTGGACCACATAGCGGCTGTCGAAATCGCCGGTGGCCACGCCCGAGGTGGTGGTCTTGCCCCCCGTGCCCATGTCGCAGACCGATGAGAACTGCCAGCCGCCGTCGGTCCGCCGGGTGACCAGGTTCTTCTCGCAGCCCTCGGTGGTCGCCTGCTGCCCCCACCAGCTCAGACGCCGCTCCAGGGCCTCGTCGATGCAGATGCGGCTCACCTGGACCATGCCTTCGGTGGAGACCCGCTGTTCCCAGAGACCGGCCTTGCGCCTGGGCGGGGCAGGCGGGGCCGCGCCCTCGGCCGAAGCCTCAGCCTGGGCCGGCGCGTCGGGCTCAGAGGCCTGTTCCGGCGCCTCATCGCCGTTGCGGTTGCAGGCCGCCAGGGCCAGCACGGCGAGGCCGAGCGCCGCCATCGTCAGACCGGAAGAGCACACGTCCGAACTCCAGTCACGTCCTAATCTCGTATGCCGTCTTCTGCTTGAAAAAAAAAACA
>CALEOQ010000288.1 GCA_937910255.1 uncultured Caulobacteraceae bacterium
TACTGATGATTCTTAACTATGTTCTGTATTTTTTGTTTTTTTTTTCAAGCAGAAGACGGCATACGAGATTACGACGTGACTGGAGTTCAGACGTGTGCTCTTCCGATCTCGCATGGGGGTTGCGCCACCGCGTCGACTGAACCGCGCCATCGAGGGTGATACTACGGTTGGCCGCATAGGATCCCCAGCCGTGATGGGCCGAAGCGATACTTGGCGCGCCAAGACTTATCGCAAGAGCAAGCAGTACGCCCCGCCACATGGAAGACCCCCACCTCGACTGAACATTGAGATGGAATTTTCCGCCCACGGCGCAGACTGACCAAGCGATAGTTTCTCATCAGCCCATGCGGGTTCGTCGTTCCATACTGGACGGCTAGAGCGGCCCGATCAGCTATGGGCCTGGACGATGATCCAGTTGGTGAAGGCTCGCAGGCCTTCGGAGGCGCCCCTGTTCTCCGGCACCACCCAGTAATAGGCCTTGAGGCTCAGCGGCTGGTCTTCGAACAGGGTCACGAGACGCCCCGAGGTCAGCTCGTCCTCGATCAGCACCTTCGGCAGGATCGCCGCGCCGAGACCCGCCGCGGCGGCCTGGGCGATCATGGCGAACTGCTCATAGCGCGGCCCGCGGTTCACCCCGGGGAGGTCCACGCCGGCCACATCGCACCAGTCGGCCCAGGCCGTGGCGCGCGTCGTCTGATGCAGGAGGGTGGCCCGCTCAAGATCCTCGGGCTGACGCAGGCGCCTGGCGGCCCGGTACTCCGGGCTGGTCACCACCACCGTCACCTCGTTCATCAGGTGGTGGCAGTGGGCCGAGGCCCAGGTCGGCGCGCCGTAGTGGATGGCGGCGTCAAACATCTCCGTCTCGAAATCGAAGGGCTCGAGCCGGCCCGAAAAGTTGAGCGTCACGTCGGGATGGGACTCGACGAAGGTCGGCAGCCGCGGCACGAGCCAGCGGGTCGCAAAGGTCGGCAGCACCGCAATATTCAGCGTTGTGGTGGCTTCGGTGAACGCCATCACCTTGTGGGTCGCCTGGCGCAACTCGGTGAGGATGCGCTGCACCTCTTTGAGATAGGCGACCCCAGCCGCCGTCAGCACCACTCTCTGGCGCACCCGCTCGAACAGGACGACGTCGATCCGGTCCTCAAGCATCCGCACGGCGCGGCTGATGGCGCTCTGGGTGAGGTTCAGCTCCACCGCCGCCCGGGTGAAGCTGCCATGGCGAGCGGCGGCCTCGAAGGCCGTCAGGTCGCCGATGGAGGGAAGCAGAAAATGGCGGGACATGGATACTGACAGGTCATGCGTAGAACTCACGTGACGTCACGTCCGGGGTGGAAGCCAGCAGATTGCCCCCCTTTCGCCCAGCGCCCGGGTGAGAAGTTCAGAAGCCGTGCTCATGTGCCGCCGTTGCAGGCGCCACGGGTGTAACAAGGCGCGCCTTGAGACACGAACAGCGCAAGGCCGCCGCCAGTCGGATTGGCGGCGGCCGCGCCTGTCGTTCGTGAGGGGGCTAGAACGACTTGCGAAGGTTGACGCCCACGGTCCGAGGCTGGGTCGAGTTGACGAGTTGCTCCGACCCGGCGCCGGAGCTGACCGAGTAGGCCCCGTAGATGTCGAAGACGTTGCGGACGAAGACGTAGGCGCCCCAGTCCGATCCCTCCAGGCCCGTCCGCAGGTTCACGACACCGAAGTCGCCCTGCTTCTCATAGTAGGTGTTGGTCGGCCGGAAGTGGGAATAGGACTTGCCGATATAGCTGTAGTCCAGCCGCAGCATCCCATCGAAGGCGTCGTTAACCGGCCACACATAGTCGACGCTGGTCGAGGCCGAGAACTTGCTGATGTCCGGGATCTGGTCGCCCTTGTCCCCCAGCGAGGTGGAGTCGCGGATATTGGGGTTCAGCTGGTCTTCCAGGAGTTCCGGTTCGGAGAAGGTGAGCCCGCCGGAGATCGACAGGCCAGCCATCGGGCGCGCCATGTACTCGAACTCGACCCCGCGGATGCGCGCCTTGCCGGCGTTGACGATGAAGCTGCAGCAGCCGCTGAGCGTCTGGGCCGAGGTCTGGATATCTTTCCAGTCGATCTGATAGAGGGCCGCATTGAGGGTGAGCCGACGATCGAACCAGGACGTCTTTATGCCCAGTTCGTAGTTCCACACCGCATCTGGCCCGTACGGCACCAGTTCGGGCTCCAGGTTGGGCGTGTTGTTCGCGCCGCCGGGACGGAAGCCTTCGGCTGCAGTGGCGTACACCATCAGATCGGGATTGAGCTGGTAGTTGACGCTGTACTTCTCCAGCCAACCTTCGGCGTCGGCGCTGGAGCTCCGCCAGGGCTCGACCAGCGAGCCGGACACCCAGTTGGGCATATCGGTCTCGCCGAACGTGGTCTTGTCGTACTTGAACTGCCGCAGACCGACATTGAAGGTCAGGCCGTCGATCAGCTCGTAGGAGATGTCGCCGAACAGGGCCGTCTGGTCCGTCTCGGTGGTGATGTCGCGGTGGAAGAAGATCGTCGGCGGAACGCCGATCACCCCGGTGCTGGAGTCGACCACCGCCAGCGTGCTGTCCACATAGTCCTCGCGCTTCTCGATGAAGGCGCCGAAGGTCCAGTTAAGCTTCGAGTCCCCCTTGGAGCTGATGCGCAGTTCGCTGTTGAAGGTGTGCAGCCAGGCCGGCTTGTAAAGCGTGGTGGGCGTCTGCGAGATGGCGAAGGCCGTGAACTGGGCGAGTTGCTGGCTGTTGCACGACGAGGTCGGCACGCCCAGCGACAGGTTGAACCAGTTTGTGCAGTTGGCCACGCTCGTCGAGTTGCGCAGCATCGTATAGGTGTAGTCGCTGGCGTTGACCTGATCCCACTCGTAATAGGCCGCCGCCCAGGTGATGTCGGCGAACCCGACATCCCATTCAAGGTCGCTGGAATAGAGGGTCAGCTCGTCCCGGTTGATCGGAATGACATAGCGGTCGGTGCTGTATTCCTTCTCGCCGAGCAACGGATACCAGGTGGAGCCGCCGCCGGGCGAGTCCGTCTTCTGGCGCATGAACATGCCGTGCCAGGAGACATTATCCAGCGGCAGGGCGGTGACCATGACGCGACCGCCGGTAGTGATGCGATCGTTGATGTCCTCGGCGCCGTAACGGATGTTGTCGATGAAGCCGCCGCGCTGTTCTTCATAGAGGACCAGGCGGGCGCCGAGCTTGTCTTCGATCAGAGGCACATTGACCACGCCCTTGGCGTAGTAACTGGCCTCGCCCTCCTCCATGGCCGCGCCCATGACGTCCACGGAGCCGGAATATTCCCGGGTGTCGGCCTTGTTGAAGATGACCCGCACGGTGCCGCCCATGGAGCCGGAGCCGTAGAGGGTGCCCTGGGGCCCGCGCAGGACCTCGATCCGCTCGACGTCGAACAGGTTGCCGTCCTGGGAGCGGCCGCCGGAATTCTGGCTGGTGTCGGACGGGCCGGTGAGCGGCGTCTCGTCGTAATAGAGGCCGACCGTCGCTTCGCCGGAGGCCTGGATGCCCCGCAGGGTGATGCGGCCGCCGCCGTCCGATCCCCCGCCGATCTTCAGGCTGGGCACCATGGAGGTGATGTCCTGCAGTCCGGTGGCGCCCATATTCTCCAGGGCGGTTTCGCCCAGGGCGGTGATGGCCAGCGGCGTGGTCTGCACCGTGGTGTCGCGCCGGGTCGCCGTGACGATGAGTTCGTCGACCTGGGTGGTGGCCTCCTGGGCTGACGCCGCGCCCACCGAAAGCGCCGCGATCGCCGCGCCGGCCACGAGGCCGAGCTTGACGCCAAGTCCTGATGATATTCCGCGCATGAACTTATCCCCTTGTCCTGCCGTAGGGCTCCGCTCGTGGGGCCTCTGCAGGGAAGACGCGGGCTCAGCACAAACCGACACATCCGAAGATCGCGCAACGGCCGAGCCGCTGGACTTGCGCCGCGGCGATCAATGCGGGGGTTAGGAATCGCGCGCGCGAAGAGCCCGGCGCCATGCGGTTTTGTCATGAGGCGGACAGAATAAATCGCTTTCGGGGATGGCCGATCGGGTGAAACCTTCCCATCCGAACAAGGGGTTTTTCGTTCGGGGGTGATCGTGTCCGAGACTAAACGGGGCTTTGCGGCCCGCCTTCTCGTCACGTCCCATCCATCCAGCGTCCCCATGGTCCGGCGATGACCAGGCTGGACCTGCCGACTGCGGCCGTCGAAGACGAGCGACCGCGGGGCCGACTGTCGACCTTCCTCAGAACCTACTGGTTCGGGGTGACCCTCTGGAAGCGGATCTTTCTGGGCATGGCGCTCGGCGTGGGCGCGGGCCTGCTGCTGGGGGAGCAGGCCGAACAGATCCGCTGGATCGGCGACCTCTTCATCAGGCTGATCCGGATGCTGGGCACGCCAGTAGTCTTCGCCACAGTCGTCGCTGGCGTGGCCTCCATGGGAGACATCCGCCGCCTGGGCGGCATCGGGGCCAAGACCCTGTTCCTCTACTTCGTCACCACCCTGATCGGCGCGGCCCTTGGCCTTGGCCTGGGCGCGCTGGCGCAGCCGGGCGTGGGCGTGGTGCTGGGCGAGCCGGCAGAGGCGCAGGCTGTAACCGCCCCCCTCTCCCTCACCGACCAGTTCATGGCCATCGTGCCGATGAACCCTGTGGCCGCCCTGGCCGAGGGCGACATCCTGGCGGTCATCTTCTTCGCCATCATCTTCGGCGTGGCGGTGCTCACCGCCGGCGAAGCAGGCCGCCCGGTGGCCAGGGCTTTCGCCGCGCTCGCCGACGTGATGCAGAAGATGACCCGCGGGGTGATGGAGGTCGCGCCCTTCGGGGTCTTCGCCCTGATCGCCTGGGTGACCGGCGTGGTCGGGCCGGCGGCCTTCATCCATGTCTTCCTGCTGGCGATTTGTGTGCTCGCCGGGTGCATCCTGCAGGTCCTGGTGGTCCATGGAGGGCTGATCCGTCTGGCGGCCGGCCTGCCGGTGACGCCGTTTCTGCGGGACATCGCTGACGCGGTGGTCGTCGCCTTCTCGACCTCCTCCAGCGCCGCGACCCTGCCCGTGGTCATGCGTGTCGCCGAGGAAAACCTGGGGGTCAGCCGCGTGGTCGCCTCCACCAGCCTGCCGATCGGCGTGACCATCAGCATGGACGGAACGGCCATGTATGTCGGCCTGCTGGCCATGTTCGCCGCCCAGGCCTTCGGCGTGGAGGTGACGCTGTTGCAGGGCCTGCTGGTGGTCATCTCCATCGCCGTCATCGCGGTGGGCTCGGCGCCGGTGCCATCAGCCTCATTGTTCCTGCTGGCCGGAGTGCTGCAGACCCTGGGCCTCGGCCCCGAGCAGACCGCCATGGTGGTCGGCTTCATCCTGCCGTTCGACCGGATACTCGACATGATGCGGACCGTGCCGAACTGCACCTCAGACCTAGCCGTGGCGGTCACCGTCGCAAAATGGGAAGGCGAGCTCGACCGCGACATCTACCTCGCCAAGCCCACAACTTGAACGAGCGAAATTCAAATCAATACACGTTGATCATAAGACATGGGGCGATGAAAATCGATCATCAACTGGCGTCACCAAGGCGTCATCTGATGTTAGAAAACTAAGCAGATAACGAATTTTCGTATTGTGGTTGCCATTATCTTAGGGTCGCCGCGGGATTACAGTCATCATTAGGTAATAGGTGACTTCTTCTGCGGGGGGCGAGATGTCCGCTTTACAGACCAGCATTCAGACTTCAGATCATATCGCTGCTTGGGAGGTGCTGTCGTTCCGCCCTTCCCTTCGCGCCTTTTTTCGAAACAAGGCGCCGGAAGACGAGGTCGACGACCTCATCCAGGAGGTGTTGATCCGCATGCATGGCCGCGACGCCAGCGGCATCGACAATCTGGAGCACTACGTGATCCGCGTCGCCCGCAACGTCCTGCGCGACCGTTACCGCCGCGACCAGGTCCGCCGTCGCCAGGACCACTGCGAGCTGCTTGAACACGATCACCCGCCCGACGACATGTCGCCCGAACGGATTCTCCGGGCGCGGGAACAGCTCAAGACCACGCTCCAGGCCATGGAGGAGCTGCCCGAGCGCAGCCGCACCATCTTGATCCTTCTGCGATGGGAGGGCATGTCCTACAGTGAAGTGGCCGAGCTTCTCGACATCTCCGTCAGCGCCGTTCAGAAGCACGTCACGCGTTCGATGCGCCACCTGATGGCCCGGGTCCTGGAGAGGCATGAACCGCAAGCCGACATCGAGTCCTGCGAGCGCGGCGTGCTTGGCCGCCGCCGCCGAATGGCTTGCGCGTCTGCAGTCAACTGACGTCACACCTGAGACCCGCGGCGCCGCCGAGCAGTGGATCGGCGCATCGCCGGAAAACGCGTGGGCCTGGGGTGAGGTCAATGCGCTGTGGACTCATCTCGGCGAGGCCGCCGAGGACCCACTGGCCCGCGCCAGGAGGGCGCGCGCCCGCGCCGCCGTCGAAGGCCGGCGCAAACAGACGCCCTGAACTCAGGCGCCCCCGACGTCCCGGCGCCGATCCGTTGAGCGACCGACGCCAAGGACGGCGGCGGCCCCCGATCCTGCCGCCCAGGTGGCGAAGTCCCGGCCGGCTGCGTCTACCCCTGTATGGGCTGCGCACGGCGCGCAGGCGATGGAACTGGGGTTGTGGAGATGCGTGGGAAACTTGCTGTGGCCGTCCTTGGGACGGCCCTCTTTCTTTCGGGCGTAGGGGCGGAGGCGCAGACCGCTGGGACGGTGTCGCCGCCCCGCACGGTGTTCGGATTCGATATCGGCGACGACTACAAGCTCGCCGACTACACCCAGCTCGAAACCTACTGGAAGCGGCTGGCCGGTGAGTCCGACCGGATGCTGCTGACCACCATCGGCAAGAGCGCCGAGGGGCGCGACCAGCTGATGGCCATCGTCTCGGCCCCGGAAAACCTCGCCCGGCTCGACCATTACAAGGGCATTTCCCGCCGCCTGGCCAAGGCCAAGGATCTGACCGAGGCCCAGGCCAAGGCCCTTGCCGCCGAGGGCAAGACGGTGGTGTGGATCGACGGCGGCCTCCACGCCACCGAGACCGTCGGCGCGCAGCAGCTGACCCAGACGCTCTATGAGATGGTCAGCGGACAGGACGCCGAGACCAAGCGCTTCCTGCAGGACAACATCATCCTGTTCGTGCCGGCCAATCCCGACGGCATGGAGCTGGTTTCAGACTGGTACATGCGCAAGTCCGATCCCGCCGAGCGCAGCTTCGGCGACATTCCGCGGCTCTATCAAAAGTATGTCGGCCACGACAACAACCGCGACTTCCTGATGTCGAACCAACCCGAGAACATCAATATCAACCGGGTGCTCTATCGGGAGTGGTTTCCCCAGATCGTCTATAATCACCACCAGGCGGGGCCTCCCGGCATGGTCGTGTTCATCCCGCCCTTCCGAGACCCCTACAACTACAACCTCGAGCCCATGGTCATCACCGGGCTGGACGGGGTCGGCGCGGCCATGACCGACCGGCTGATCCGCGAGGGCAAGCCGGGATCTGGCCGCCGCAGCGTCGCCACCTATTCCAACTGGACCAACGCCACCCTGAGATCGACGGCCCTCTTCCACAACGCCATCGGCATCCTGACGGAGATCACCGGCTCCCCGACGCCGATGACCATCGACCTGCTGCCCAAGAACCAGATCGCCCGCAACGACCTGCCCATGCCCATCGCACCGCAGGAATGGCGCTTTCACCAGCCCATCGCCTATTCGGTCAGCATGAACCGCGCGGTGCTCGACTTCGCGTCCCGCAATCGTGAAAACCTGCTGTTCGGCATGTACCGCATGGGGCGGAACGGCATCGAGAAGGGCCAGCGGGACTCCTGGACCATCACGCCCACGGACATCGCCAAGCTCGAGGCCGCCGTTGAGGCTGCGCCGCCCTTCAAGCCCACCGGGGACACCTGGCGGCGGTCAGAGGCGGTCGATCCGGCCCTGTTCTCTACGCTGCGCGCGCCCGCGGACCGCGATCCCCGCGGCTACATCATCCCTGCCGACCAAGCCGACCTTCCGACGGCTGTGGCCCTGGTCAATGTGCTGATCAAGGGCGGGGTTGACGTGGACCGGGCCACCCGGTCGTTCACCGTCGGCGGCAAGACCTATCCCGCCGGCTCCTATGTGGTGAAGACCGGCCAGGCCTACCGCTCCACCGTGCTCGACATCTTCGAGCCGCAAAACCATCCCGACGACTTCCCCTATCCGGGCGGCCCGCCGATCCCGCCCTATGACGTCGCCGGCTACACCCTGGCCTACCAGATGGGCGTGGACTTCGACCGCATCCTCGACGGGTTCGAGGCCCCAGTGGAACCGGTCGCCGACGTGATCGCCCCGCCCCCGGGCCGCATCCTCGGCCAGGGCGCCGGCGGCTATCTGATCAGCCACGAGACCAACAACGCCTTCATCATCCAGAACCGCCTGCTGGCGGCCGGCAAGCCGGTCTTCTGGCTGACTTCGGAAGTCGTCCACGGCGGCGAGACCTTCGCCCCGGGCGCCTTCTGGGTCCCGGCCGGCGACGGTGTTCGCGAACTGCTGGAAGACGCGGTCCGCGACACGGGGGTTAATGCTTATGCCGCCGCCGCCCAGCCGGCGTCCCCCACCTTGCCGATCAAGCCGGTGCGCATCGCCCTTGTGGACACCTATGGCGGCGTCATGCCGTCGGGCTGGATTCGCTGGATCTTCGAGCAGTTCGAGTTCCCCTATGAGGTGGTCTATCCTCAAGGCCTGGACGCCGGAAACCTCAACGCCAAGTATGACGTCATCGTCTTCGCCAACGACGTCATCCCGTCCGATCCACGCCGCGAACGGGGCCAGCCGGATGCGGCCTCGATCCCGGCCGAATTCCGCGGCTGGCTCGGCAAGATCACGCCTGAAACCACCGTGCCGCAGCTGGATCGCTTCGTTCGGCAGGGGGGCGCGTTGATCGCGATCGGCAGCTCAACCCGCCTGGCCCAGGACCTCGGCCTCCCGGTGCAGGACGCGCTGGTCAACGCCCAGGGCGAGCATCTGCCACGGACCGAGTTCTTCGTCCCCGGGGCCATCATGACCAATGTGGTCGATGTCAGCGATCCCCTGGCCTACGGCATGACCGAGGAGGTAAAGGTCTATTATTACAACAGCCCGGCCTTCAAGGTCGCCCCGGGCGCCGACGGCGTCCGGACCGTGGCCAGCTTCCCTGGTCCTGACACGATGATCAGCGGCTGGGCCCTGGGCCAGGCCAAGCTCGACGGCGCCAGCTCCATCGTCGAAGCCGACCTTGGCCGCGGCAAGGTGTTCCTGATGGGCCCGGAAGTGACCCAGCGGGGCCAGTCCCACGGAACCTACAAGTTCCTGTTCAACGGCCTGTTCTACGGACCGGCCGCGGCGGCCCAGAGCGGCGCGAGCCCCGCCGGGGCCGGTCGGTGAGGCGAGGCGAGGCTCGTCCTCGCCTGCGCCTTGTTCTTGCGGCCGGGGCCTGCCTTCTGGCGGTCCCGGCCGTTGCGGCGTCTCAGACGATCAGCCTGGACGCCCTGAAGTACGAGTCCGCCGGCGGCCGTGTTCAGATCAGGCCCAAGGCCCGCATCTTCCTGGACGGCGCGAGCATCTCCGGTTCCGACGACCCAGCCCGCAACGCCGGCGCGCACGACATCCGCACCCTCTATTTCGGCGTGGAAGGCGCCGTTGACAGGGTGACCTTCACCCTGGTGGCCGACTTCGCCGGCGACGAGCCGGCCCTGCGCAGCGCCTACCTGGCCTGGAGCGAGCCCACCCCGGCCGGAGATCTTGAGATCACCCTGGGCAATCGCCTCACCGAGCGCGGCCTTGGTGGCCTCCATCACCGACTCACCCAGGGTTGGGTGCGGATGGATGGTGAGCCCGATGTCCAGGGCCTCCGCCGACATCTCGATGGCCAGGCCGGCCTCGCTGATGATGTCCGAGGCGTGGGCGCCGACGATGGTGACACCGAGCACGAGCTTGGAGTGGGCGTCGATGACGACCTTGATGAACCCGTCGGTCTCGCCATTGGCGATGGCCTTGCCGATGGCGGCGAAGGGCACCTTTCCGACCTTGACCTCGTGGCCGAGATCGGAAGAGCGTCGTGTAGGGAAAGAGTGTAGATCTCGGTGGTCGCCGTATCATTAAAAAAAAAAACAGACGTCGAGTCTGTCACCAGTGGGCGTTGCGCCCATCTCGATCCGGACGCACTGTAATATCGTGCTGTCCGAGCC
>CALEOQ010000289.1 GCA_937910255.1 uncultured Caulobacteraceae bacterium
TTCTGCTATTGTCCAGTGAGTGTGTGGTATAGTGTGGTGGTTGCTTTTTTCAGCTATTTTTTTTTCTTCTTCTTCTTTTTTTTTTTCAAGCAGAAGACGGCATACGAGATTACGACGTGACTGGAGTTCAGACGTGTGCTCTTCCGATCTGTCCCTGGACCAGGCCGGCCCGATCGCCCGCAATGTCGAGGATGCGGCCATCCTGCTGAAGTCCATGGCTGGCCACGACGCCAAGGACTCCACCAGCCTGGACATTGAGGTTCCGGACTTCGCCAGCTTTGTGGGCAAGTCGGTCAAGGGCCTGCGGATCGGCATCCCCAAGGAATACCGCGCCGAGGGCATGGCGCCGGAGATCGACAAGCTTTGGGAGCAGGGTGTGGCCTGGCTGAAGGCCGCCGGCTGCGAGATCGTCGAGGTGTCGCTGCCCCACACCAAATACGCCCTGCCGGCCTATTACATCGTGGCCCCGGCCGAGGCCTCCTCAAACCTGGCCCGCTATGATGGCATGCGCTACGGCCTGCGGGTCGACGGCGCCAACCTCACCGAAACCTATGAGCAGACCCGCGCCCAGGGGTTCGGCGAAGAGGTCAAGCGGCGGATCCTGATCGGGTCCTATGTGCTCTCGGCCGGCTATTACGACGCCTATTATCTCAAGGCCCAGAAGGTGCGTCGGCGGATCTCCGAGGACTTCGACCAGGCCTTCGAGAAGGTCGACGCCCTGCTGACCCCCATCGCGCCCTCGGCCGCCTTCGTGCTCGGGGAGAACGCCGACGATCCGGTGGCCATGTACCTGAATGACGTCTTCACCGTGACGGTGAACCTGGCGGGCCTGCCGGGCATGAGCGTGCCGGCCGGCGTGGACGCCCAGGGTCTGCCGCTGGGGCTGCAGCTCATCGGTCGGCCCCTGGACGAGGGCACGCTGTTCTCGCTGGGCGGGGTGATTGAGGAGGCGGCTCAGTTCAAGACCCGGCCGCAGCGCTGGTGGTAGAGCCCGCCGCGGCCGGCGGCCGCGGACGGGTGTGACCAGACGCTTAGTCGGTGGCCAGTTCGCTCTTGATGGCCGCCAGGGTGTCGTCGGTGATCTGGCCCTCGGAATAGGGCTTCAGCTCCACCAGCGTCATGCCCTTGAACATGTCGTAGGAGGGATGGGCGCCGATGCCAGGGATGTGCTTCTCCAGCACGGCCTTGGCCTTTTCGTTCGCCATCAGCTCGGCGACCGGCGTGGTTTCAACCGAAAGCTTGGTCTCCGCGGTCGCGCCAACGGCCGCGGCGAGCGTCATCGAAAGGGCGAGGGCGCCCGTCATAAGAAGTTTGCGCATAGGTGAGGTCTCCTCCCTGGATCGGCGTTGTCGCCGAAGCGGAGTGAGCGTGAGACTCCGGCCTTTCGCAAGGGGGTTTAACTTGGCCGCTTTCGCAGGGCGACGGCTGGGATTAGGAAGAGCGCATGACTGAGAACACCAAGTTGATCCAGGGCCGCACCGGCCCGTGGGAAATGGTCCTGGGCCTGGAAGTCCACGCCCAGGTCGCCTCCAACGCCAAGCTCTTCTCCGGGGCGGCCGTCGGCTTCGGCGCCGGCCCCAACGCCCAGGTCAGCCTGGTGGACGCCGCCATGCCGGGCATGCTGCCGGTGATCAACCGCCGCTGCGTGGAACAGGCCGTGCGCACCGGCCTTGGCCTGAAGGCGCAAATCAATCTGAAGTCCACCTTCGACCGCAAGAACTACTTCTATCCGGACCTCCCCCAGGGCTACCAGATCAGCCAGTTCAAGGAGCCCATCGTCGGCGAGGGCGAGGTGCTGGTGGAGCTGGACGACGGCGAGACCATCACCGTGCGGATCGAGCGGCTGCACCTGGAGCAGGATGCGGGCAAGTCGCTGCACGACCAGGATCCGGACTCCACCTATGTGGACCTGAACCGCTCGGGCACCGCCCTGATGGAGATCGTCTCGCGCCCCGACATGCGCAGCGCGCCGGAAGCCGCAGCCTATGTGAAGAAGCTGCGGACCATCCTCGTCTATCTGGGCACCTGCGACGGCGACATGGAGAAGGGCAATCTGCGCGCCGACGTGAACGTCTCGGTCTGTCGTCCGGGCGCCTATGAGAAGTTCCGCGCCACCGGCGACTTCGGCCATCTGGGCACCCGCTGCGAGATCAAGAACGTCAATTCCTATCGCTACATCCAGCAGGCCATCGAATATGAGGCCCGCCGGCAGATCGAGATCCTCGAAGACGGCGGCAAGATCGACCAGGAGACCCGCCTGTTTGATCCCGGCAAGGGCGAGACCCGGTCCATGCGCTCCAAGGAGGACGCGCACGACTATCGCTACTTCCCCGATCCGGACCTGCTGCCCCTGGTGCTGGACGAAGCCTGGGTGAAGGCCATCGAGGACAGCCTGCCCGAACTGCCCGACCCCAAGAAGGCGCGCCTACAGAGCCAGTATGGCCTGTCGGCCTATGACGCTGGCGTGCTGGTGGGCGATCAGGCCCGCGCCGACTTCTTTGAAGCCGCCGCCAAGGGCCGCGACGCCAAGCTGGTGGCCAACTGGGTCACCAACGACCTCGCCGCACGGCTGACCGCGGCGAACCTGGATATCGAAGACAGCCCGATCACCGCCGGCGAGATCGCCGAGCTGGTCAAGCTGATCGAGGACGGGGTGATCTCGTCCAAGATCGCCAAGGACGTCTTCGAACGCATGTGGGCCGGCGAAGGCGCGCCGGGCGAGATCGTCGAGAAGCAGGGCCTGATGCAGGTCTCCGACACCGGCGAACTAGAGGCGATCATCGATGGCCTGATCGCGGCCAATCCGGCCCAGGCCGAGTCGGTGAAGGAAAAGCCCCAGGCCATCGGCTGGTTCGTCGGCCAGGTGATGAAGGCCACCGGCGGCAAGGCCAATCCGGGTACGGTCAATCAGCTGCTCAAGGCTAAGCTCGGGCTCTGACCTGCGCCATCACGCATGACGAAGGCCCCGGACCAACGTCCGGGGCCTTTTTCACGACAACTGTCGAAGATCGCTTCGAGGATCAGCGGTTGTTGATGATCTCGAAGATGATGCCGGTGGCGACGGCGGCCAGCAGGTAGTCGTTGCCGACCCGGTGCCAGGCATAGCCCCGCGGCGGCGGACGCAGGCGGTAGCGGTGGTAGTCGTGAACCACATAGCCGCGGTACTGCGGCGGCAGGACCGCGCCTCGGCGCCAGGCGACATAGCCCGGACGGTACTGCGGATGGCTGTAATAGACCGTAGGCGGCGGCCCATAGGACCAGCGGTTCTGATAGTAGTAGCCGTTGTACCGGCTGCTATCCCAGCGCGGCGGCTGATAATGGCGGCGATTGTCATACCGATTGTCATAGCGGTTATCCCGCCGGTCATAGCGGTCGCCGCGACGGTCGTCCCGCCGGTCATCGCGACGATCCCACCGGTCGCCCCGACGATCATCATGGCTCTCGCGCCGGTCCCAGGACTGCGCCTGCGCAGATGTCGCAGAGGCCGCGATGGGACCCGCAACGGCGGCGATGGCCGCGAGACTCAAGATTAGACGTCGCATTCTACGTCTCCGTTTTTCCTTGCGGGCCCGCAGGGCGGGCCGCCACATCCCCCGATGATCTGAAGGATGGGCGGGCCGCCCTGAACCCCCGCTGAACGGTTAATTCAGGATCAGGGCCGCTAGTTGAACAGGCTCAGGACCACGTCGGCGATCAGCCCCGTCTGGGTTTGGGCCAGATAGACGTCATTATCGATGCGCACCCACTGATAGCCCGGGGGCGGCTGACGCAGGCGATAACGCGCAGGCTCGCGGACATAGTAGCTGCGCTCGGTGACATAGGCGCGGGGCACGTGGTCACCGCGGCTCCAGCGCGCCTTGGCCTGGCCCGGCGGCATGCCGTGCGGATGACGCTTGCCGTAGTCTCGGCCGCGATGGTGGTCGCCGCGATGATCGCGTTCATAACGATCACGGTCCCCATGATAGTCGGGATGGGGGCGGGCCTGGACTGCAGCCGGCGTCGCCAGGGCCAGGGCCGCAGCGGCGATCAAAATCGTCTTCATCACAAGGCTCCTTGTGTCGTGTCCCTCACACAGGAAACGTTCAAGGCGCCGTCTGGCTCCCGCGCCTGGCCCAGGGGGCGAGGGCGGTAGCCGTTAAGCCTGTGTAGATAAAGGTTTCGCGGCAGTAAGCGCGGCGAACTCTGCCAGATTGTCGCATGAATTCGCGTTATTTTCGGACTTAACCATATGTTCAGCCGAGTTCGACTTTTCTTCGCTCATGGATAGCGGCGCAACGGCTCCCAGAACGGAAGCCAGCCGCTGGATGAGGGACGTGAAGGTCATGTTTGCGAACGTGGACGTGGGGAGCGCCGAAGGCCTGCCGCTGCCGGGGCCGGAGGCTTCCGGAGACGAGCTGTTCCGGCTGGGCATGCTCTATTCGACCGGTCAGGGCGGCGCGCCGCTGGACTATGTTTCGGCCCATATGCTGTTCAACCTGGCGGCCATGCGCGGTTCGCTGGAAGCCAAGGTCTACCGCAAGGAGCTGTCCCAGGAGATGGCGTCCGAAGACGTGGCCGAGGCCCAGCGCGCCGCCCGCGAATGGCTGGCCCAGGGCTGAGATCCCGATACCGGTTCGCCGTCAGTTCACGCCCTGTCCGTTCAGGGCGTAGCTGAAGCCGAACTGGATCGGCGAGAGGTCGCGGAAGTACTGCTGGACGAACAGTCCGGCGTTGGCCACGCCGCTCCGCGGCACATAGACGATGTCGTACCGGCGCAACGGGATCAGGTCCGCGCTCGGTCGCCGCAGGCCCGCCAGCAGGTCCGCCGTGCGCATCATGCCCCGGCCGCCGGCGCCCCGCCGGATGATGATCACCTCGCTGCGATTGGCCGTCGGACTGAAGCCGCCCGCCTGGATGATGGCGCGCAGGGCGTCGGCGTCGCCCACCATGTCATAGACGCCAGGCGCGCCGACTTCGCCGCCGACAAACACCTTCAAGGGCGCCGCCTTGGCGGTCACGAACACCTCCGGCCGCAACAGGTGCGCCGCATAGGCCTGGGACAGGGCCGCCTCGAGCTGCATCGTCGTGCGATCGGCGGCCATCACCGGCGGGATCAGCGGCATGGTCACGCGGCCGTCGGGCTGCACGGTGAGGGTCTTGGTCAGCTCCGGCGCCGAGGGCACCGTCACCTCGATCTCATCCCCGGGATAGAAGCGATAGGCGGGCTCGTCCTCGGTCCACTGGGCGTAGGGGAGATTGACGAAATCCGCCTCGTGAGACGGCGCCGCCAGGCCCGCCGCCTGGGCCCCGGGCATGGCGCGCACGCCACCGCATCCGGCGACGGCAAGGGCCGCGAAAAGGCACGGCAGGGCGTGGAATCTGGCGCGTCTAAGCATGGAGCCAGGGTTAACAGGAATGGGTAACGAAGTCTTAAGCGCGGGGGGCGAGGGTCCGGCTCTAACTGGGTCGGACCGCCGGATTCGTTATGGCCGCATCGAGCGCCTGGACTGCACGATCGAATGACAGGGCGCCCCGGTCGGATTGGGCCATGCGGCCGCGCTATGCGCCGTCGGATTTCGTCGCCCTGCTGTGGCGCGAACGGTTCCTGATGCTGGCGGTGTTCGCCGTCCTCTTCGTGATCGGCGCAGCCTTCGCCTTCAGCCTGAAGACCACCTATCCGGCCAGTTCCAGCATCCTCGTGCGCCTGGGTCAGGAATATGTCTATGAGCCCCGGGCCGGGGACGCCGGTCGCGGCGCCGTCCCCGAAGCCGAGCAGGTGATCCAGGCCGAGACCGAGATCCTGGCCTCCAGCGAGCTGAAGCAGCGGGTGATCGACCGCCTGGGCCTGTCGCGCATCTATCCGAAGCTGGCCGAAGAGTTCACCGAGGCGCCCCCCGGCGAGAAGCGCATCGTGATGGGCAAGGCCATGCGCGCCATGGAGACCAGCCTCAAGATCCAGACCGCGCCCGACACCCCAATCGTCCGGCTGGTGTTCGAGCATGAGGACGCCAAGACCGCCGCCCTGGTGCTGAACACCCTGCTGGAAGAGTACCTGATCTTCCGCCGGACGGTGCTGGTGGAGTCCAACCTGCCGGCCATGGAGACCCAGCGGCAGACCTTTGAGGAACGGCTCGCCGAGGCCGACGCCGCCTATGAGCAGTTCCTGACCAGTAACCAGATCGGCGACTTCGTGGCCGAGAAGGCGGCGCTTTCGCAACTGCAGAGCCAGATCGAGCAACAGAAGTACCAGACCGAGACCCAGCTTCAGGACCGGGCGGGCCGGCTGGCCGCGCTCCAGGCGCAGATGGGCCAGGTGTCCCCCGAGGTCGGGCTCTACCGGGATGTGAACAATGCGGCGGCCGACAAGCTGGTGGAGCTGAAGCTGCAGCGGGAAGACCTGCTCGGCCGCTACCGGCCCGACGCCCAGCCGGTGCGGGATCTGGATTCCCAGATCGCGCGCCTGGAGCAGGGAATCGAGGCCGGCCGCACCACGGGGGAGGGCGCTCGGCGGATCGGCGTCAATCCGGTCTTCCAGACCCTGCAGACCGAGCGTATTCAGCTCCAGTCCGAGGTGGCGGCCCTGCGTCAGGCCCAGGCCACCCTCAGCACGCAGCTGGCCCAGTTGCTGGACCGACGCCTCAAGCTGGCGGAGCTGGAGCCGAGGTTCCAGGCGCTGAGCCTGGACCGCGATGTCCTGCAGGCCAATGTCCGCGACTTCGCCGTCAAGGAAGAACAGAGCCGCGCCGCCCGCGAGATCGCCGCGGCCTCCAACGACAATATCCGCATCGTCCAGCGCGCGACGGCGCCGGCGCGGGGCTCGAGCCTGAAGAAGCCCGTGCTGGTGCTGGCCTTCCTGTTCGCCGGCTTTACGGCCCTTTGCGCCGGCCTGCTGCGGATGTTCCTGCGGCCGGGCCTGCCCACCGCCCAGTCGGCCTCGCGCACCCTGGAGCTTCCCGTGCTGGGCGCGGCGCCGATGAAGGCCTGATGGGCAAGGTCTCCTGTGTGGCGCAGCCCTTTGGGTTAACGTCGGCGACAGTGTACGCGTGGCGATTCGAGCAATGGTGAACCTCAACGCTGAGATGGCCGAGTTGTGGGCCTCCCTGGGGGCGCCTGCGGCCGGCCGCGCGCGTATTCTTCAGCTGGTCTCCGCCCGGCGGGGGGAGGGGACCTCCACCATCGCCCGGGAGCTCGCCTTCTTCGCGGCGCGCCAGGCCGGCCGTGCGGTGTGGCTCGTCGACCTCGACCTGATGGCCTCACCCCAGCACGCGGCGATCAGCGCCGAGAGCGAGCGTTACGGCCTGATCGGTCAGCCGGCCCAGGCCAGCCCCGACGGCTCCATCTTCTTTGCGGTCCAGCCCCCGGCCCAGGGGCCCGATGGCAAGCCCTGGCCGGACGCGCGCTATCTGGCTGCGCACCGGGTCGGCGCGACGCGCTGGTGGGTGACGCGGTTTCGGCGCGAGGCCCTGCGCGGGCGTCAGACCGTCCACATCCTGCCCAGCGGCGACTATTGGGCCGCCCTGCGCCAGTTCGCCGACCTGATCATTGTCGATTGCCCGTCGGGCGACCGGTCGCAGGCTGCGGCGACGGTGGCGCCTTTCATGGACCAGACCGTGATGGTGGTCGCCGCCGACGAAGAGGATGTGCGGGCGCCGGCTCTGATGCGCGACGCCCTGACCGGCGCCGGCGCCGATGTGGCGGGCCTGTTCTTCAATCGCGCCACGGTGGAACAGCCGCCGTTCGCGCGCGCCTTCCTGCGGTGACCGGGGCCGCCTATGCCGCCGCCCCGGCGTTCGAGGCGCCGGCCCCGCGGCTGACGGCGTGGCGGCTGATCCTGGCCGGCGCCTCGGTCTTCCTGCTGCTGGTCTACAGCCAGGCCTGGGTCTTCCCGCTGATGGGGGAACAGGCCACCACCGACCAGGGCGGCCTGATCCGCGCCCTCTACCTGCCGGCCTATGCGGCGGGCTTCCTGCTCCTGGCGGTGTCGCCCGGCGCGACCTTCCAGGCCCTGCTGCGCCAGCCGTTCCTCGTGGCCCTGATGCTGCTGGTGGCGGCGTCCTTCCTCTGGTCCATCGCCCCGGACCAGACCCTGCGCCGGGTCTTCGCCGCCTATTGCTCGGCCCTGGGCGGCGTGGTCCTGGCCTCGCGGCTGAAGTGGTCGGAACTGGCCGAGGTGATCGCCGGCGCCTTCGCCATCCTGGCGGTCGTCGCCTTCGTGGTTCCCCTCGCCGCGCCCTCGGTGGGGATCATGCAGGAGATCTTCCCTGGCGCCTGGCGGGGCGTCTGGTCGGAGAAGAACGCCCTGGGGGGCAACATGGCGCTGGGCTTCGCCGTGCTGGGGGCCGCCGCCATGCTGAACCCGCGCCGCCGGCTCCTCTGGGCTGGATTTGCCGCGCTCGCCCTCCTGCTCACCCTGATGTCGACGTCCAAGACCTCCCTGGTGGCGCTGATCCTCGGCCTGGGGGGGCTGGTCTTCGTGGCCATCGTGCGCCGAGGCCCGGCCACCCGCATCGCCATCCTCTGGCTGGCCATCGTCGCCGCCGGGATGGGGGCGGGGATCGTGCTCTTCGCCGCCGATGTGGTGTTCGACGCCCTGGGCAAGGACGCCACCCTCACCGGGCGGACCAAGATCTGGGCTGCGGCCATGACCCAGATCCAGGCGCGGCCCTGGACCGGCTATGGCTTTGGCGTGGTGTGGGACGATCTGGGGCCGTGGGCGCCCCTGGCCCAGATGACCAAGGACGCCGGCTTTCGGCCGCAGCACGCGCACAATTCCTGGATCGAGCAGTGGCTGGGCATGGGCCTTATCGGGCTGGTGGCCTACGCCTTGTTCTACGCCCAGACCCTGATCCTGGCCTTGGTGGCCCTGTTCCGCCATCCCGGCGCCTATCTGGCGATCCCCTTCCTGATCGTCTACAGCCTGATGACCATCACCGAGAGCATCGCGGTGACCTATAACGACTTCCGCTGGGTGCTCTTCGTGGCCATCGCCGTGAAGCTCGCCTGGCCCGACCGCGAGATCGAGCGCCGCCGCGCATGACCGTCAGGCGGGGCCGTGAGCCCATTCAGACTCGTCGGAAATCCATGCGAAGGACGTCGAATTGCTGAAATCCTACGGCTGGACCGACGCCCTGCAAGCGGACTTCGCCCCCTTTGCGGCCCAGGGGCTCCAGCCCGCCCGGGTGGTGATCCAGCACCGCGCCCGCTTCGTGCTGATCAGCGAAGAGGGCGAGATTTCCGCCGAGACCGCCGGCCGCTTCCTGCACAACGCCTCGACCACCGACCTGCCGGTGGTCGGCGACTGGGTGGCCGTGGCGCCCCAGTCGGGCGATGGCGTCTCCACCATCCATGCCGTGCTGCCCCGCCACAGCCAGTTCGTGCGCAAGGCCGCCGGCGTGGTGGAGAAGCCCCAGGTGGTGGCGGCCAATTTCAACGTGGTCCTGCTGACCACGGGGCTGGACACCGACTTCAACCTGCGGCGGATCGAGCGCTATCTCACGGCCGCCTGGCGCACCGGCGCCCAGCCGGTGGTGGTGCTGACCAAGGCCGACCTGGTGGAGGATGTGCCCGCCTTCGTGCGCGAGGTGGAAAGCGTCGCCCTGGGCGCGCCGGTCCTGCCGATCGCCGCGCCTCAAGGCCTCGGCCTGGACGCGCTGGAGGCCTATCTCGGCCCGGGAACGACGGCGGTGATGCTGGGCATGTCGGGGGTGGGCAAATCGACCCTGGTCAACGCCCTGGCCGGCGAGGCGCGCCAGGCGGTCGGCGAGGTGCGCGCCGCAGATGGTCGGGGCCGCCACACCACCACCCACCGCGAGCTGGTCCTGCTCCCCCAGGGCGGCCTGATCCTCGATACGCCCGGCATGCGCGAACTGGGGCTGTGGGATCCGGGCGAGGGCGCGGCCCAGACCTTCGAGGATATCGAGGCCCTGGCCCTGCAGTGCCGGTTCAATGACTGCAGCCATAATGGCGAGCCGGGCTGTGCGGTGGGGCCGGCGCTCGCGTCCGGCGTCATTTCCCGCGAGCGCCTGGAGTCCCGATCGGACGAGCACACGTCTGAACTCCCGTCACGTCGTAATCTCGTATGCCGTCCTCTGCTTGCAAAAAAAAACTCACAAACTCCATCCGCCGCTCACACAGCGTTACCACCTCCCACTCATCAC
>CALEOQ010000290.1 GCA_937910255.1 uncultured Caulobacteraceae bacterium
GGTGAGGAGGAGGTGGTGGGAGTAGAGTGATGTGGGGTGACGGAGGGAGGGGGGAGGGGGGAGGGGGGGGAGGGGAATGTTGTTTTTTTTTTTCAAGCAGAAGACGGCATACGAGATTAGGACGTGACTGGAGTTCAGACGTGTGCTCTTCCGATCTACTCGATGGGCTTCAGGCGCTTGCGCTTGCTGAGCGAGAAGAACGGTCGCTCCATCACCTCCCGCTGATCTTTCAGCGGCAGGCTGCTCATCCGGGGGACGAAGAGATCGAACTCCTGTTGTCGAATCGCGCGCTTGGACATCTTGGGCGACACCATGCTCATTTGTGAGGGGGAAGGGTAGGGGAGCCGGGCTTCTGCAGGCCCTCGACGCGGAAGTTGCCAATTGGCAACTCAGGATCCGTCCACCTCCAAACGCCCTTCCTTTAGGCCTTTGAGGGCCCGCCCGGCGACCGGGCAGGCCCTGTCGAGGCTCAGTCCTCGTCGGCGGCCTCCTGCCGATCCAGAGACTTCAGCTCATGTTGCGGGGTGGCGACCACCACCTTGGAGAAGAAGCGCTCCTGGCCGCTTTGATCGGTGTAGCGATCGTGGCGAATCTCGCCCTCGACGAACACCTTGGAGCCCTTGGGAAGACCGCGGCCTTCCAGCCAGCCGACCGTGCCTTGGTTCCAGATCTCCACCTGGTGCCAGGTCGTGTAGTCCTTTCGATCGCCGTCCTTCTTGGTGTAGCGGTTGGTGGCGACCCGCAGGGTGGCGACCTTCTTGCCGCCCGAGACAGTGCGGATTTCCGCGTCGGCGCCGGTGAAGCCGATGAGTTGAACCTTGTTGAGCATCACGTTTCTCCAATCGACCGCCGGGAAGAGCCCCGGCGGCTCGCGGTCCCTGCCGCGATCACGCGACCTCCAGGGCCTGGCGAAGGGACCGGGCCAAAGCCCGCGGGGTGTGGAAACCGGCCTGCACAGAGCGCAGCGTCGGAAGGCCGGAGGGTCCGCATCCGACCCCGCGCCTCGCGCAGCGAGGTTGGCTTTGACCCGGGACCGCCTGGCCTAGGTTCGTGGGATTGATCGCGGGGGACCGCAGCCCGCCGGACGTTTGCTCGGGGTATTGGTGACCGATTTCAAAGGCCGACACGGCCTCATCAGCCGACGCGGGACCCCAGGTGAGGACTGAAAGGTCGATCCCGCCAAGTCGCACATCGCAAATCTAGGACGGCGCGAGAACACCCCAGCAGATGATCCCTGAAGCGGCCGGCTCGAGGATGGCCCGTCGTCAGGACCGGGCGAAGGTCAGAAGCGGCGCCAGATCATGGCCGTCCGCCGCCTTCAGCGCGGCCACGTACTGCGCACGGGTGGCGGCCGGCTCCACGAGGTTGACGCTGCCCCAGGTAAAGCGCGGCTGGCCAAGACTGACCGCGAGCAGGTCTGCGGCCATGCGGGCGTGGCGGCCATTGCCGTTGGGGAACGGATGGACCCAGACCAGTCGATGATGGAAGCGCACGGCGATCTCATCGGCCGGATAGGTGGCGTTGGCGATCCAGTAGCGCACGTCGTCCAGCAACATCCTCAGTTCCAGGCCGATCTTGTAGGCCTCGACCCCGATATTGCGCTCCGTGGTCCGGAAGCCGCCGGCCCAGCGCCAGACCTTGCCGAGCATCCGCTTGTGCAGGGCGAGCAGGAACGCCTCGTCGAGCACATCGCGCCGCCGGCGGAAGGCCCAGACATCGGCATTGGCGATGCCGATCTGCTCGACTTCGTTCAGCTGGGCGCGCGTGGTGATGTAGGTCGGCAGAAGGTCGCGCCGCTCTTCCGGCGTCAGCGGCGTCGCGGCGTCGTCCTCGGCGTCGAAAAGGGGATCGCTCATGGCTGATCCCATAGCCGCCGACCGCCGCGCTTGGCGTAGTCGTCGGTCAACCGATCGAGTTCAGCGGCCAGATCGGCGCCGCTGACCGCCTGGTCCTCCAGGCGCATGGTGTGGTGAACCCGCGACAGCTGCGCCTCGGCCAGGGTCCGCGCCCGGTCGTGGACCAGCGCGGCGAGGGGCTTGTTGGGCACCAGGACGTAATGCAGCGTGCAGTCCAACGCCTCAGCGGCCTTGCGCAGGCCCGCCAGCGTGACCGTGCCGGCGACCTCGCCCTGTTCCACCGCGCCGACTGTGGAATGGCTCTTGCCCATGCGGGCGCCCAATTGCCGGACGGTCATGCCCAGGGCGTCGCGGATCGCCCGCACCCAGCCGCGCGGCGGCCGAGGCGCGAGCAGGACCGGGTCGAGCGCGGTGAACTGCCGGTCCAGGTGTTTCCGCGCGAGAGCAGCTTGATCTGCTTGGTCGGTCATAGCGAACCATCCTTGACGGATTGGTTGCATATAATCGACCATATCGCAAGGTGCTGGATGATTATAAACGACCACGTCTAGGGTATTTGGTCGATCAAACCCAACCTCAGTGAGCGCTGAGCCGACTTAGCGCCGGTGTTCCTGCCAGCGGATCGGAACGAATCACCAACCCCCAGCCGTAGGGCCGTCTCGGCCGACGCCCCCTAGGTCTGCGATTTTGTTCGCCGCCTGTTCGCGCAGAAAACCGGGGCGCGGGGTAGGGGCCCCGCGCCCTTCGGCCTCAGTGGAGGGTAGGATCAATCGCGATGATCTGCGCGAAATGCGAGATCGCGCCATCGTCGAGCTCGAAGCGGGTGTTGGTCCGCTCTTCCTGCTGGTCGAGTTCCTCGAGCACCGAAAAGACGTCCCAGCATTCCGCCACCACGTACCAGCTGCCGACATCGTAGAATTGGTGCGCGTGCTCCAGAACCGCCTGCGCCATCGCCATGTTCGCCATCGTCTTGTCCTCGTTTCGACCGGCGGGCTCATCCCGCGATCGTGCGACCGGCAGGGCCGGGGAGACGGACGGGCCCAGGGCCGGGGGCGGTGGACACCGGTCTGCACAGAGCGAAGCGTCGGAAGACCGGAGGCTCCGCCGACCCCGCCTCGCGTGCGAGGTCGCCTTGGACCCGTCCGGACCCGGACCAGGTTCGCCTCGAGATCGCGGTCAGCCCGCGCGGCCTGAAAGGGTAGGGGAGGGGCTTCGACCTCGTCGATCCAGGCCGGCTTCCCCTCGCGGCCCCCTCGATGATTGCAAAACGGGAGTTGCGGCGGCCTTGCGGCCGCCGCATCGGGCCCTCAGGCCCGGGCTTTCACCGGATGGTGCCGGATGCCCTTCTCCGCCGCCTTCTGCGCCAGGTTCAGGGCCGGTCCGAAGGGCTGCAAGCTGCCGCCACGGCTCGGATTGATCGAGTTGGCCAGGGTCAGGACGCAGACCGGATCAAGCTCCAGCATCTCGTCGTTGGCCCGGAATGGCGCCGCCCGACCGTTGCGGTCGAAATCGGCTTTGGCGAGCACCAGGGTCACGCCCTTCTGCTTGGCCCACTTGATGGCCAGCTTTTCACCGCCCTTGGCGCCTGAGGTGGCCAGAGCCATGTCCGGCCACTGAGCCAGCGCCCAGTTCAGGGCGTCGAAGATCCGCCCTGCGTCGTCGGCGGTGTCGGCCTGCGGGGCCGCGCGGAACGCCACGATCGTCGCGCCCGGGAACGCCGCCGTATGCTTGCGGGCCTTACTGGCCCGGATCGCATCGCGGGCCTCGATCTGCGCCGCTGTGGTGCGGGACGCCTTCACCGACCCTTTCCAGGGGCTCCAGACATCACCCGTCGAGGTGGTGTAGCTGGCGGCGGCCGCGTCGCGGATGATCTCCAGGGCGAGGGTCGCCACGTCCGCGGTGCGGGCTTTCAGGGTCGCCTCCTGAATCTCGACGTCAAGGATCTCCGAGCCATCGAAGTCCCGGATCAGGCCGTTCAAGGTGTCGCGGGCTTTGTCGGCGTCGCGTTCGATGCGCTGGGCGGCGGAGTGGAAGGCTCCGATCAGGGCCTCGCCGATCAGGGTCTGGAAATCCTCCAGGGCGGAGTCGCTGACGAGATCGAGCACTTCGTTCATCAGGCCATGGCCGAGCTGGAGCAGGGCGTCTTCGGGCGGATGGGTTCGAGCGTCTTCGAGACGGAGAGTCTGGGCTTCGTAGTGCGTCAGCCGGTCTGAGGTGGGGGGTAAAGGCGAGAACTGCATGGGGTGATCCCTTGAGTGGGGGTTGGAGGGTCGAGCCCGTCGGCTCGTGACCGCCTCGCGCCGACAGGCGGCGGCCCCCACAAGGGCTTTGAGCGCAGCGTCCCTTGTGGGGGACGACGGATGGTGGCGAGGTCACTGGAGCCAAAGGGCCGTCCCGAGACCCCGCTCGGGAGTCACCTCATCTCGCCTGGCCGCCCGCCGCCACCCGGCGCGCGCGGCCAGGAAGTCGATCGCTTCAGGGCAGCCGCCGACCCCAAGGGCGAAACGCCCAGCCTCGTCCCAGGCGTTCTGATCGCGGCCCTCGAACCGGGCCGCATAGGACCAGGCCATGCTGTCGGCCGTGGCCAGCCTGGACCGCACCGCCGGCTCAAAGAGCGAGGTGCGCTTGCAGCCGAACCCGTGCAGCCGCAGGTCTGGCCGGTCCAGGAGGATGGCGTCGAGGATGGCGGCGATCACACCCGGATCGCCCTGACGCTTGCAGAGCGAACCCACGCCCACCCAGGCGCCGTAGCCTATCCGCGCGCCATACCCCTCGAGGCGGCCTCGCTAGTCGTCAGGCGTCCGTCCCTGACGCACGGGGAGGAGAGGCACGCCCGCCGC
>CALEOQ010000291.1 GCA_937910255.1 uncultured Caulobacteraceae bacterium
GCGAGCGTGTTGAAGTAGCTGCTGCGGTGTGGATCACCGAGAGAAAGTGACTCGTGTGTGTACGAGTGGTACTTAGTGGTTTTTTTTCTACTGGTACGGCGACCACGACGATCTCCACTTTTTCCCTACGCGACGCTCTTCAGATCTGGTATTTAGGCGAGGCGGCGCTGGCCGACCTGGCGGGGACCGACCTGATGCTGCTGGCCGGCACCACGCAGCCGGTGGCCTTCTTCGCCTATCCGGATCGCCCGAGCCTGCTGGTGCCCGAGGGGTGCGAGCTGATGACCCTGGCGGCCCGGAGCGAGGACGCCGCAGCTGGCCTGCGCGCCCTGGCCGACGCCCTGGGCGCCCCGGCCTCCGGTCCGGTCCAGCCTCTGAAGCGGCCGGAGGCCGCGCCCACCGGCCCCATGACCCCGCAGGCCGCGGGCGTCTCCATCGCCCGCCACCTGCCGGGAGGGGCGATCATCTGCGACGACTCGGTGACCTCGGGCGGCGGCGTGGCCAGCCAGACCGGCACGGCGGCGCCGCACGAGGTGCTGGCGCTCACTGGCGGGGCCATCGGTCAGGCCATCCCGCTGTCGATCGGCGCGGCCGTGGCCTGTCCTGACCGCAAGGTGCTGTCGCTGAACGGCGACGGGGCGGCCATGTACACCGTCCAGGGGCTGTGGACGATCGCCCGGGAAAATCTCGACGTCACCGTGGTGGTCTTCGCCAACCACGCCTACCGGATTCTCAATATCGAGCTGGGCCGCACGGGGGCGGGCGAGGCCGGGCCGTCGGCCTCGCGGCTCCTGGACCTGGGGGATCCGCGCATCGCCTGGGTGGACATGGCCAAGGCGCTCGGCCTGCCCGCCGTCCGCTGCGAAACCGCGGAGTCCTTTGAAACCGTCTTCGCCTCGGCCATGCGCCAGAGGGGACCGATGTTCATCGAGGCGGCCATCGGCTGAGCGGGCTTAAGCGGCGCGCAAAGCAAAGGGCCCGCGGCTTGCGCCGCGGGCCCTTCTTCGTGGCGTCTGATCGGAAAGGATCAGGTGTTGCCGGGCAGCTTGCACCCGCCAGCGATACCCTTGGCGAAGGCGCAGCCGAGGGCGTCGGAGGAGACGATCGGGTTCTGCTTGTACTCGATCATGTAGCCGGCCAGGCCGTCGGCGCAGGCCACTTCGATATAGGCCGAGCCGTCGGCGGTCTTGCCGACCAGGCGCTGACCCGACACTTCGCAGCTGTCGCGGCCGTGCTTCTTCAGGTCGGCGGTCAGGGCCGGATAGGCGGCCGAGTCTTCGTTCAGACCGCAGCGATAGCCGGCGATCGGCGCATAGGCGCAGTTGTAGACGGTGGCCTTGCCGCCGGCTTCGAACACGCCGACGCCGCCGGGCTTGCCGCCCTTGCAGACCAGCTCAACCACGTCCTTGCCGCCCGAAGCCGGGAAGATCGCATACTTGTCGACTTCGCAGTCGAAGCCCGCGCCTTGCGCCAGACGGGTGTAGAGAGCCGCCTGCTCGGTGGCCGCCTCACGGGCGTCGGTCAGGGTGCAGCCGCCCAGGATGCCCAGAGCGCGGGCGCAGTCCCAGGACTCGGCCAGTTGGCCGGTGTTGGCGACCTTGTAGATGTAGCCCTTGCCGTCTTCGCAGGCGGCTTCGAAATAGTTGGACCCATCGGTGGTGGCGCCGACGAAGCGGCGCTCGGTGACGGCGCAGCTCTTGGCGTCGCTGGCGGCCATCTGATCGACCACCCGCAGACGGGCGGCTGGGTCGCCGAGCTCGCAGCTGATATTGGTCGAGGCCTGATCGTAGATCAGGCAGTTGGTGGCGTCGACGGTGGTGTCGGCGGTGGCCGGATAGCCGGTGTTCAGGATGTAGCCGGTGACGCCGTCGTCGCAGGCGATCTCGAAGAAGGTGTTGGTGGCGCTGCGGCCGATGGCGCGGCTGTTGGCCACCGTGCAGGCGACGCCGTCCTTGGCGGCCAGCTTGGCCAGCTCGGCGCCGGGGTTCTGGTTGCCGGGCAGCTGGCAGGCCAGGGCCGAGGGCTTGCCGTCCTCGGTCGGGGCGCTGGCCTCGAGGCAGGTGAACAGGTTGGTGGCGCCGCCGGACACCGCCTCCATCACAAAGCCCATGCCGTCCTGGCAATCGACTTCGTAATAGGAGGTCGAGGTCTTGGTCTTGCGATCCTCGTTCTTGCCGACCAGACGGGCGTCGACGATCTGGCAGTTCAGGCCCGCGGCCTGGGCCAGGGCGGGGGCCTCGGCCATGCCCTGGGTGCGGGCCTTCTCGGTGACGCCGGCGTCGCGGGACTGCGACATCACTGCGGCCGGCGCCAGGGCGACCACGGCCAGGGCTGCGGCGAGCCCAATTGTCATACGCCTCATGATTACTTCATCTCCTGGGGGTGGTTCCTCTGCGCGGAGATAAGCCTCCGCGAACCAGTGGGGTCAAGGTCGAGTCTTCCGTGACGGAACTGGAAGAACGCCGAGATCTTCAGTCAGAACGTGGTCAAGCTTCGGGCGAGGTACGGGGTCTCGCCTCGTCTTCATGTTTGATCCTTGCTGGCCGCACATGAACAGGGGCTGACACGGGACCATTTGCGCCGCCGTCGTTCGGCCAGGCGCGCCCGCGACATGCGCCGTTCAGAACGCCGTCGACGGGTCGGGCGTCAGGGCCTAGAATTTACGAAGTAAGACAAATGGGAGGACCGACATGAGCCAACATGTCATCGCCGAGACGTCCGATGGGGTCCTGACCCTGACCTTGAACCGTCCGGAAAAGAAGAACGCCCTGACCCGGGACATGTACCAGGCCCTGGGCGACGCCATCGATGGGGCGGAGTTCGACAAGGACGTCCGCTGCGTCCTGATCCAGGCCGAGGGCGACATGTTCACCGCCGGCAACGACCTGGCCGACTTCGCCGCGGTCAATGCTGGCGAGGCGCCGGCCAATGAGGCCCGCCGCGGCGGCAATCCGCTGCTGGCGGCGCTCGCCCGGGCCAAGACGCCCCTGGTGGCCGCCGTCAACGGCCGCGCCGTGGGCGTCGGCGTCACCATGCTGATGCACTGCGACCTCGTCTATCTGACCGAGGACTCGGTGCTGACCACGCCGTTCGTCAACCTGGCCCTGGTGCCGGAGGCCGCCTCCAGCCTGACCCTGCCGAGCCGTATCGGCCATGCTCGGGCCTTCTCCATGTTCGTGCTCGGCGAGGCCGTCGACGCCCAGAAGGCCCTGGCCTGGGGCATCGCCAACGAGGTTCTGCCAAGGAGCGAGCTGCGCGCTCGGGCCCGCGACGCGGCCCTGGCGGTGGCGGCCCGCCCGCCGGCCGCGGTGACCATCACCAAGGCCCTGATGCGCGATCCCGTCGCCCTGGCCGAGCGGATGGATCGCGAGGGCCGCCACTTCTCCGACCAGCTCAAGTCGCCGGAAGCCAAGGAGGCCTTTTCCGCCTTCGCCGAAAAGCGCGCGCCCGACTTCGCCAAGGTTGGCGGCCAGTGAGTTTCGGCTCGAGGTTCGGCGCCTTCACCCCCGCCCGCATCGTGGCTGGCGAGCACGACCTGAACGGCCGCAACATCATCGTCACCGGCGGCGCCAGCGGCATCGGCCTGGAGACCGCCCGCGCGCTGGCCGGGGCCGGGGCCGACGTCATGCTGGCCGTCCGCGACCGCTCAGCCGGCGAGCGGGCGGCCGTCCAGATCAATGAGAGCATCGGCGCCGACAAGGTGGTGGCCGGGACCCTCGACCTGGCCAGCCTGTCCTCGGTCAGTTCCTTCGTCGACGCCTGGAGCGACCAGCCCCTGGACGTGCTGATCAACAATGCCGGCGTCATGGCCTGCCCGCAGAGCTACACCTCCGACGAGCTGGAGATGCAGATCGGGGTCAACCACTTCGGCCATTTCCTGCTGAGCATCGGCCTGGCCCGGGCCCTGATGAACGCCGCCGAGGAGGACCGCGCCGCCCGCGTGGTCAGCCTGTCGTCCATCGGCCACCGGCGCAGCCCGATCCATTTCGACGACATCCACTACCGCAATCGTCCCTACGACAAGTGGGAGGCCTATGGGCAGTCCAAGACGGCCAACGCCCTGTTCGCCGTGGCCTTTGACGAGCGCTTCGCCGAGCACGGGATCAACGCCAACGCCGTCATGCCCGGCGGCATCATGACGCCGCTGCAGCGCCACCTCTCCCATGAGGAGATGGCGGCCATGGGCTGGCTGGACGAGGACGGCAAACCCGTCGAAGGCTTCAAGACGCCGGAACAGGGCGCCTCCACCAGCGTCTGGGCCGCCGTGGCCGAGGAGCTGGAAGGGGAGGGCGGCCTCTATCTGGAGGACTGCTCCGTCGCCATGCCCTGGACCAAGGACAAGCCCAATCACGGCGTGATGGACCACGCCCTGGATCCGGAAGCCGCTGAACGGCTGTGGGTCCTGTCGGAAGAAACCGTGGGAGCGATTCTATGAGCCTGCAAGGCAAGACCCTGTTCGTCACCGGCGCCAGCCGCGGCATCGGCCTGGCCATCGCCCTGCGGGCGGCGAAGGACGGCGCCAATGTGGCCATCGCCGCCAAGACCGCCGAGGCCCACAACCACCTAGATCGGAAGAGCGTCGTGTAGGGAAAGAGTGTAGATCTCGGGGGTCGCCCGATCCTCAAAAAAGAAACAACCCGCTATCGCGCGGACATCAGTGTGCGTCGACCAGACATCGCC
>CALEOQ010000292.1 GCA_937910255.1 uncultured Caulobacteraceae bacterium
AAGCAGAAGCCGGCATACGAGATTACGTCGTGACTGGAGTTCAGACGTGTGCTCTTCCGATCTGATGCGAGCACCTTCGGCGATCCCATGCGGCGTCGGGGCGGTCTCGACCGCCACAAACGATGCGCCGATATCGTTCATCCAGCCTCCATGGCCTCGGCGGACCCCCAGGTATCCGCCTCGCCCCGAGCCTCCCGCTCAACATCAGGCGGAAGCGCCTCGGAGGCAAGCCGCAAGACGGCCTCCTCCAGCGTGAGGATCTCCTGGCCCTGCGATCCGAGGCGCCGCAGGGCTACCTTGCCCTCCTCGGCCTCACGCCGGCCGACCACGGCGATCACCGGCGCCTTGGCCAGGCTGTGCTCGCGGATCTTGTAGTTGATCTTCTCGTTGCGCAGGTCGGTTTCGACACGCAGGCCCGCGGCCTTCAGCTTGGCCGCCGCCGTCCGGGCGAAATCGTCGGCGTCCGAGGTGATCGTCGCCACCACCACCTGGGTGGGCGCCAGCCAGAGCGGGAAGGCGCCGGCATAGTTTTCGATCAGCATGCCGATGAAGCGTTCCATCGAGCCGGCGATCGCCCGGTGCAGCATCACCGGCCGCTGCTTGGAGCCGTCCTCAGCCACGTACTCAGCGTCGAGCCGGTCGGGCAGAACGAAGTCCAGCTGCAACGTGCCGCACTGCCAGGTGCGGCCGATGGCGTCGCGCAGGTGGAATTCGAGCTTGGGGCCATAGAAGGCGCCCTCGCCAGGCAGGTGCTCGACGCCCATGTTCACCGCCTGGCGCGCGGCGCGCTCGAGCTTCTGCTCGGCGATGTCCCAGATCTCGTCGGTGCCGGCCCGAAGATCCGGTCGCAGGGCCAGCTTCACCGAATGCAGCTCCACCCCGAAGTCGGCATAGGCCGAGTTCAGCAGGCGGACGAAGCGCTTCGTCTCCTCCTCGACCTGATCCTCGCGGCAGAAGATGTGGGCGTCGTCCTGGGTGAAGCCGCGCACCCGCATGATGCCGTGCAGGGCGCCCGAGGGCTCATAGCGATGGCAGGCGCCGAACTCGGCCATGCGCAGCGGCAGGTCGCGATAGGACTTCTGGCCGACGTTGAAGATCTGGACATGGCCGGGACAGTTCATCGGTTTGACGGCCAGGCTCTCGCCCTCCTCCGTCTCGCAGACGAACATGTTGGCGCCGAACTTCTCCCAGTGGCCTGAGGCCTCCCAGAGGGAGCGATCCAGGATCTGGGGCGTCTTGACCTCTTCGTAGCCGTCCTTGGTCAGGCGGCGGCGGATATAGGCCTCGACTTCGCGATAGAGGGTCCATCCCTTGGCGTGCCAGAAGACCATGCCCTTGCCTTCTTCCTGGATGTGGAAGAGGTCCATGGCCTTGCCGATCTTGCGGTGGTCGCGCTTCTCGGCCTCCTCGACGCGCTGGATGTAGGCCTCCAGGTCGGCCTCGGTGGCCCAGGCCGTACCATATATCCGCTGCAGCTGGGCGTTGCGATGATCGCCGCGCCAATAGGCGCCGGCCAGCTTGGTCAGCTTGAAGGCCTTGCCCACATGGCGCGTGGACGGCAGGTGCGGACCCAGGCACAGGTCCTTCCAGCCGCCCTGCCAATAGACGCTGATCTCCTCGGCCTCCGGCAGGTCCTCGATGATCTCGGCCTTGTAGGCCTCGCCGATGCCGCGGAAGTGCTCCAGCGCCTGGTTGCGGTCCCAGACCTCCCGGCGGATCGGCTCGTCGCGCTCGACGATCTCGCGCATCTTGGCTTCGATCTTCTCGAAGTCGTCGAGGCTGAAGGGCTCGTCGCGGGCGAAGTCGTAATAGAAGCCGTCCTCGATGGACGGGCCAATGGTCACCTGGGTGCCGGGGAACAGCTCCTGCACCGCCTCGGCCAGCACGTGGGCGGCGTCGTGGCGGATGGTCTCCAGCACCTCGGGATCCTCCCGCGTGAGGATCTGGAAGGCGCCGCCGTGGTTCAGGGGCCGCTCAAGGTCCAGCAGCTGGCCGTCCAGCTTTACCAGCACGGCCTTCTTCTCCAGGGACTTGGCGATCCCCGCGGCGATCTGGCGGCCGGTCACGCCGGCCTCGAAGGACCGTTTGGAACCGTCGGGAAATACGAGCTCGATCATGTGTCACACGTCCATTTGCGCGCCGGCGGCTCATCGGAGCGGCCCGGCGGCGGAGGCGGCGGATCATAGCCCGAACCGCCCCAGGGGTTGCATCGGCACAGCCGCCGCGCCGCAAGCCATGAGCCGCGCCAGGGGCCGTGATCGACCAGGGCCTGAGCCGCATAATCCGAACAGGTCGGAAGAAAGCGACACTGGCGTCCGATCAGAGGGGAAAGCGTCAGCTTGTAGGCGCGATGGGCGCCTCTGACGCAGGATTCGTAGGGGGTCATGCCGGCCGCAGGCTTGCGAATACTCGCAGCGATTACGTTGCGGGGGCGGTCAAATCAAGCCGCGCCGGCGGGGCTAGTTCGCGCCATGGCCTGGCGGACAGCATCCACCGTCGCCTCGAACGCCAGGAGCGTGGAGGCGTGGCGGGCGGGATAGTCCTTCACCGGCGCAAGCATGGAGAGATCCGAAAAACGTCCGACCGGCGCATCTGCGCCGTCCTTCAACATAGCACGGAAGGCGTCCCGGGCCATCTCGATCTCGGTCAGGCTGGCGCCGACCACATGGGCTCCCAGCACGGCGGCCGCCGCCTGGCCGAGCGCGCAGGCCTTCACGTCCTGGGCGAAGTCGGCGACGCGATCGCCCTCAAGGATCACGTCAACCACGATCCGGCTGCCACAGAGCTTGGCCACCTTTTCCGACGTGCCGTCCGGCGCGGCCAGTCGGCCGGCCCGGGGCATGTTGGCCGCCAGCTTCAGAAGCCTGGCCGAATAGAGATCGTCGATCATTGGCCTGATCTAGGGAGTCAGCGGGCCGAGCGCCATGCGGCTTCGGCCTTGGCTTTCAGCGCCTCGCCCATGGCGGCGAAGCCCTTCTTCAGCGGACGCTGCACGCGCTTGGCCGAGGTCGGCCCCAGCAGGCCCTGGAAGAGTTCGCCGTTGGAGACGATGCAGGCGTTCTCATCCACCTGGTCGATCTCGATATAGCGAATCGCCGCGCCGAAGCCGCCGGCGACGCTGGTGCGCCAGTGGAGCTGTTCCAGCGGCACCCAGTCGATGACCACCGGCTCGATATGCCGCGGCGGCTGGTCGGGCAGGACGAGCGTCAGCTCCAGCGGCGCGCCGATGGACAGCACGCCCTCCGCGCGGGTGTAGAGCGGGTTCCACGCCGGCCAGGCGCGGATGTCGGCGATCAGGTCCCAGATCGCCTGCGGCGGCGCCTGGACCCCGATCCGGTGTTCGAGCTTCAGGCCTTTGACGCCATCACCCCCGCCGCCCTTGCGCTTGCCGAACCCGAAGCCCGGCATGAAGGACGGCGACAGCTGGGTGGCGGCCAAGGGGTTGGTGTTGCGGTTCATGCCCATCATGGCTCAATCCTCCGAAGAGCTCGGCTCCCTGAGCCGCCAGGTGGCGCCCTCTGCGGAGTCCATAACAACCACATTGAGGGCGTTGAGTTCATCGCGGATAGCATCGGCCCGCGGCCAATCCTTGGCGGTGCGCGCCGCGATCCGCTCAGCGATCAGGGCCTCGACCCGGGCCTTGAGCGCCGGATCGGCCCCGCCCTGGAACCAGGCCTCGGGATCGGCCTGCAGGCCGCCCATCAGGGCGCCGGACGCCCGCGTCTCGCCCCTGGCCCTGGGCCGGGCATCGCCGGTTCCGGTCTCGCCGGTCCACGGCAGCAGCCGCGCACAGCGGCGGGCACGGGCAGCCTGTGCATCTCGCCGGGCGCCC
>CALEOQ010000293.1 GCA_937910255.1 uncultured Caulobacteraceae bacterium
GTGAAGAGAGCAGCACGCTGATGAGATGGTGACGGGTGTACGAGATGATGCTCTTCCGATCTTACTTGCTCTTTGTTTTGGTTTGTTTTTTTTTTTTTAATGATACGGCGACCACCGAGATCTACACTCTTTCCCTACCCGACGCTCTTCTGATCTCTTGCGCCGAAATAACGCAGTCTGGCCATCAGCCCTCTAAAACCTGTCGCCCTGCGAAAAGGGCGCCGCGGGATTTGCACAGGTTTGGGCCTCACACGCCCTTTGGGGGCAAGGTGCGCATGGGGTCACTTGCGCCAATCCGATACAGTCCCATCTAGAGATTCGAAATTGTGCGCCATCGGGCGCCTGGCCTTTAGAAGCCGCTGGTCGTGCGCCAAGGCTTGTGATCCGGCGCCGGATCGGGGAATGTCAAGGATTAGACAACCCCCGGCGCGTATCCTGCAAGGATGGCGGGAGATCGCCGCCCGCGCCCAGGGCGATGATTTCGACCGGCGTCGTCGAGAGAGTGAGACTGAACATGACCAAGGCCGCGAGCGGGGACTCCAAGAGCACGCTGTATTGCTCCTTCTGCGGAAAGAGCCAGCATGAAGTCCGCAAGCTCATCGCGGGCCCGACGGTGTTCATCTGCGACGAATGCGTCGAGCTCTGCATGGATATCATTCGCGAGGAGCACAAGATCTCCTTCGTGAAGTCGAAGGACGGCGTCCCGACGCCTCGCGAGATCCGCGAAGTTCTTGACGATTACGTGATCGGCCAGGACCACGCCAAGAAGGTCCTCTCGGTGGCGGTCCACAATCACTACAAGCGCCTGAACCACGCCACGAAGAACAACGACGTGGAGCTGGGCAAGGCCAACATCATGCTGATCGGGCCGACCGGCACGGGTAAGACCCTGCTGGCCCAGACGCTGGCCCGAATCATCGACGTGCCCTTCACCGTGGCCGACGCCACGACGCTGACCGAAGCCGGCTATGTCGGTGAGGACGTCGAGAACATCATCCTCAAGCTGCTGCAGTCGGCCGACTACAATGTCGAGCGGGCCCAGCGCGGCATCGTCTATATCGACGAGGTCGACAAGATCAGCCGCAAGTCGGACAACCCCTCCATCACCCGCGACGTGTCGGGCGAGGGCGTGCAGCAGGCGCTGCTGAAGATCATGGAAGGCACGGTGGCTTCGGTCCCGCCCCAGGGCGGCCGCAAGCATCCCCAGCAGGAATTCCTGCAGGTGGACACCACCAACATCCTGTTCATCTGCGGCGGCGCCTTCGCCGGCCTCGACAAGATCATCTCGGCCCGCGGGCAGGGGACCTCGATCGGCTTCGGCGCCAAGGTCTCCGACCCCGACGACCGCCGCACCGGCGAGATCTTCCGCCGGGTGGAGCCCGATGACCTGCTGCGCTTTGGCCTGATCCCGGAATTCATCGGCCGCCTGCCGGTGATCGCCACCCTGGACGATCTGGACGAAGAGGCCCTGGTCAAGATCCTGACCGAGCCCAAGAACGCCTTCGTCAAGCAGTACCAGCGCCTGTTCGACATGGAGAATGTCGGCCTGACCTTCACCGACGACGCCCTGAACGCCGTGGCCCGCAAGGCCATTGCGCGCAAGACCGGCGCCCGGGGTCTGCGCTCCATCCTGGAAGGCATCCTGCTCGACACCATGTACGAGCTGCCGACCTATGACGGGGTCGAAGAGGTGGTGGTCAACGCCGAGGTCGTCGAAGGCCGGGCTCAGCCGCTGATCATCTATGCCGAACGTCGGGACAAGGGTGGCGCGGCCTGAGGTCGCGCCACGCCCCACGGCTTTGTGTTGCGGCGCCGAAGCCATGATGTCGCGCAACACCCCTGTGGCGCTTGAACCACGGCGCGAAGCGTCCACATAAATAAGCTGAAGAGACCGCCGTCTTGGCGGACGGGCCGTCCGACTCAGGCGCATCGTCTGGGTAACCGCGGTCCGATGGTCGAGCCTTGCTTGTATCAGAGGGGGCCGGCCAGGAGTGAAAGCATCATGTCCGAGACAAAGACCCTACCTGTCCTGCCCCTACGCGACATTGTCGTGTTTCCCCATCAGCCCGTGCCCCTCTTCGTGGGACGGGAAAAATCCGTGCGGGCGCTCGAAGAGGCCATGCGCAACGATGGCAAGGACATCCTTCTGCTGACGCAGAAGGACAAGGACGACGACGATCCCGCGCCCATCGCCATCTATGACGTCGGCGTCGTCGCCACGATCCTGCAGCTGCTCAAGCTGCCCGATGGCACCGTCAAGGTGCTGGTGGAAGGCAAGACCCGTGCGGGCGTCGCCCGCTACACGGCCCAGAGCGACTATTACGAAGTCGAGATCGCCGACCTCCCCGACGACAGCCTGGCCTCGGCCGAGGCCGAGGCCCTGAGCCGCGCCGTGGTCGAGCAGTTCGAGACCTATGTGAAGCTCAACAAGAAGGTGCCGCCTGAGGCCCTGGCGGCCATGCCGCAGATCGAGAACCCCGGCGAGCTGGCCGACCGCGTGGCCTCGCACCTGTCGGTGAAGATCAGCGACAAGCAGGCCCTGCTGGAAGTCTTCGACGTCGTGAAGCGTCTCGAGAAGGTCTACGCCCTGATGGAGGGCGAGATCTCGGTGATGCAGACCGAGAAGAAGATCCGCAATCGCGTGAAGCGTCAGATGGAGAAGACGCAGCGCGAGTATTATCTGAACGAGCAGATGAAGGCGATCCAGCGCGAGCTGGGCGAGCAGGACGACACCCGTGACGAGCTGAACGAGCTCGAAAAGCGGATCAAGAAGACGCGCCTGTCCAAGGAGGCCCGCACCAAGGCCGAGGCGGAGCTGAAGAAGCTGCGCTCCATGAGCCCGATGTCGGCCGAATCCACCGTCGTGCGGAACTATCTGGACTGGCTGCTGTCGATCCCGTGGGGCAAGGCCAAGCAGAAGCCCATCGACCTGAGCCGGGCCGAGGCCATACTGGACGAGGACCACTACGGCCTCGACAAGGTCAAGGAGCGGATCCTGGAGTATCTGGCGGTCCAGGCCCGCACGGGCGCGCTGAAGGGGCCGATCCTCTGCCTCGTCGGCCCTCCCGGCGTCGGCAAGACCTCCCTGGGCCGGTCGATCGCCAAGGCCACGGCGCGGGAATTCGTGCGCGTGTCCCTGGGCGGGGTGCGTGACGAGGCCGAGATCCGTGGCCACCGTCGGACCTATATCGGCTCCATGCCGGGCAAGATCATCCAGTCGATGAAGAAGGCCAAGACCACCAACGCCTTCTTCCTGCTGGACGAGATCGACAAGATGGGCGCCGACTATCGCGGCGACCCGGCCTCGGCCCTGCTCGAGGTGCTGGACCCGTCGCAGAACTCCACCTTCGCCGACCACTATCTGGAGGTGGACTACGACCTGTCGCCGGTGATGTTCGTCACCACGGCCAACTCGCTCAACATGCCCCAGCCCCTGCTGGACCGCATGGAGATCATCCGCATCCCCGGCTACACCGAGGATGAGAAGGTCGAGATCGCCAAGCGCCACGTCCTGCCCAAGCTGACCAAGGACCACGGGCTGAAGCCCGAGGAATTCGTGGTGCCTGAGGACGCGATCCGCGACCTGATCCGCTACTACACCCGGGAAGCCGGCGTGCGGTCGCTGGAGCGGGAGCTGGGCAATCTGGCGCGCAAGACGGTTCGGGATCTGGGCCGCGAGTCGCTCACCAGCGTCACCATCGACGCCGAGCGGCTGGCCAAGTACGCCGGGGTGCGCAAGTACCGCTATGGTGAGACCGACGCTGAGGATCAGGTCGGGATCATCACGGGCCTGGCCTATACCGACTTCGGCGGCGACATCCTGACCATCGAGGCGGTCAAGATGCCGGGCAAGGGCCGCATGTCCATCACGGGCAACCTGAAGGATGTGATGAAGGAATCCATCGCCGCGGCAAATTCCTACGTCCGCAGCCGGGCCACCCAGTTCGGCATCGAGCCGCCGTCCTTCGAGAAGACCGACGTCCACATCCACGTGCCGGACGGCGCCACCCCCAAGGATGGGCCCTCGGCCGGGGCGGCCATGGCCACAGCCATTGTCTCGGTCCTGACCGGCATTCCGATCCGCAAGGAGATCGCCATGACCGGCGAGGTCACCCTGCGTGGGCGTGTGACCGCCATCGGCGGCCTGAAGGAGAAGCTGCTCGCGGCCCTGCGCTCCGGCGTCAAGACCGTGCTGATCCCCCAGGAGAACGAGAAGGACCTGGCCGACATCCCCGCCAAGGTGAAGGAAGCCCTGGAGATCATCCCAGTGAACACCATGGACGAGGTCCTGGCCCAGGCCCTGGTGCGTGCGCCGGAGGCGATTGAATGGACCGAGCCGCCGACCAAGCCGGGCGTCCCCACCGACGATGGCGAGGCAGAGGCGATCATGACGCACTAGGCGTCGGCTCTATTTCTGAGACGGCCAGCGGCGCGGGGGACCTCCCCCGCGCCGCTTCGTTTGACGCGCCCGGCGAAGCTCGCATAATCCCTTGGCGCGAAGGCCTTTGCCGCTGCCAAGCCTTCGCGAAAAAAACAGAAAAAGGGCAGGGAGAGGAAACGACAATGACCAAGGCTGAACTGGTCGCTGCCATGGCCGACAAGGCCGGCATCACCAAGGCGCAAGCCAAGGAGGCTCTGGAGGCCTTCATCGATTCCGTCACGGGGTCCTTGAAGGGGGGCGATGAGGTCCGGCTGGTGGGCTTCGGCAGTTTTGTCCCGGTGAGCCGGGCCGCGGGCGTGGCGCGCAATCCCAGAACGGGGGAGAGCGTCAATCGTCCGGCGTCCCAGACCGCGCGCTTCCGCGTCGGCGAAGGGCTGAAGAACGCCCTGAACGCGTAGGGCTTGGTCCCCTGGGGCTGAGAATTCCGAAGGGGCGGGCGCCATGCGCGGCCGCCCCTTTTTCATGCGCGCGCCGCGGCAATTCTGCTCCGAATCTCGCGCCTGAGCGTCTAAGAACGCGGGCGAGGGCGGCTAGCTCAGTTGGTCAGAGCACCTGGTTTACACCCAGGGGGTCGGGGGTTCGAGCCCCTCGCCGCCCACCACATTTCCGGCCAACCCCCCGTCGGGCGAAGGACGCATGAGACATCGTCCCCTGGGCCGCACCGGGCTCACCGTCTCGGAGATCGGCCTCGGTTGCGCCAGCTATTGGGGCCTGCCCCGTTTCGACGAGGGTGAGGCCGTACGGCTGGTCCATCGGGCGCTGGATCTCGGGATCACCCTGTTCGACACCGCGCCGGGCTATTCCCGCGGCGAGGCCGAGCCCCGGCTGAGGCGGGCCCTCAAAGGGCGCGACGTCTCGCGCCTGGTCGTCGCCACCAAGGCCGGCACCTTTCATGCGGGCGGCGGACGCACAGGCCGCGACTTCTCGCCCGCCGCCATCGTCGCCAGCGTGGAGGCCAGCCTGAAACGCCTGGGGCTGGAGCGCCTGGCGCTGGTCCAGCTGCACGGCCCGGCGGCGGCGGAGCTGAGCGACGATCTGTTCGCCGCCCTGGAGCGGCTGCGCGACCGCGGCCTGGTGGCCGCCTTCGGGGCCAACAGCTTCGATCCCGAGGTGATCGCGGCCATCATCGCTGCGCCCAGCCTCGATGTGGTGATGCTGGACTACAATGTCCTGCGGCCGGAGCGGGGCGCCCTGATCGACGCCGCCGTCGCCCGCGGCAAGGGGGTCCTGGCGGGCATGCCGCTGGCCATGGGCCATGTGGACGGCCAGATCCGCAAGGTCCGCGGGCTGCGCGATCTCTGGTACGCCGCCCGGGCGCTGAAAAACCATCGCGAGGAGCTGGCCCTGGCCGAGCGGTTCGCCTTCCTGCGCCGTCTGGACGGCATGAGCGCGGCCCAGGCGGCCCTGGCCTATGTGCTGGAGCATCCTGGCGTGTCGGCCGCGGTCACGGGCACCACGCGTATGGCCCACCTGGAGGCCAACGCCGCGGCCTCGGGCCTGACCCTGCCGTCCGATGTCCGGGTGCGCATCGGTGAGGCCCAGGCCAGCTGAGCTTTCCGCTTCCCTCAGCAGGTGAGGCGGATATTGTCACGGTGAATGCCGATTTACGGCGATGGAGCCCATCCGTGATCTTCGAGCAGGCTGACCTCATGCCCCGTCCGGGGCGCTACCGGATTCTCGCAGGCCCCGGCTCGCCCTATTCGCACAAGGTCCGCGCCGCCCTGCGCTATCGCCGCATCCCCCATGACTGGACCGTTCCCCTGGGCGGGTTCGACGGCACGGGGCAGAGCGAGGGGCTCAAGGCCTTCGACAAGCGGTTGCTGCCAGTCGTGGTCTATCCCGATGGAACCCCGTGGAACGACTCCACGCCGATCCTGCACGAGATGGAGAGCCTTCACCCCGAGGGACCCAGTCTCATGCCGCCGACGCCTGGCCAACGGTTCCTGGCCCGGCTGGTGGAGGATTTCGCCGACGAGTGGCTGGCGGTGATCCTGATGGCCTTCCGCTGGACGTCGGAGGCGGACGTCGCCTTCTGCGCCCGCCGGCAGATGGCCGGCTGGCTGGGGGATGTGGACGAGCCGGCGCTGAGCCTCGGCATCGAGAAGTTCACCGCCCGCCAGCAGATGGTGCGCAACTTCATCGGCGGCGGGGATCGGGCCACCCATGCGGCCCTTGAGGCGGAGTATCTGGCCCTGCTGGACATTCTGGAGCGCGGCCTGTCGCGGCGGCTCTTTCTGTTTGGCCAGCGACCGTCCATCGCCGACTTCGGCCTCTATGGCATGCTGAGCCAGCTGGCCATCGATCCGACCCCGTCCCAACTGATGCGCGGCCAGGCGGTGCGGACCTATCAGTGGACCCAGTGGGTGGATGACCTGTCGGGGCACCAGGGCGAATGGGCGGCTGACCCGGCGCCTGATGAGACCCTTGTCGAACTGGTCCGCCTGGCCGGCGGCGGCTTCCGCGCCATGATGCTGGCCTCGGCCGAGGCGGCCGGCCGCGGCGAACTGCGGTGCGCCTTCCAGGCGGGCGGCGTGACCCTGGCCAGCGTCGCGCGGCCCTATACGGTGGATTGCTGGCTCTGGCTGAAGGCGATGTTCGCCGAGCTTTCCGACGCCGATCGCGAGGCCCTGCGCCCGGTCCTGGAGTCCGCCGGATTCTGGGAGGTGCTGGCCTTCGCGCCGGGTGAGCGCGATCGGCTCAAGCCCTTCGCCAAGCTCTGAGGCCACTTGGAGGATGACGCGGGCCAAAGCTGCGGGCCGCCCAGATCACCGGCTTACAGGGATCGGTTTTCATCCAGCCAGACGCGGAGTTTCGTCAGCAGCGGCAGCAGGCGCTCGACCTCATCCCGCGACAGCGCCTCCCGGGCTCGCGTCAGGATCGGCGCGGCCGCCGCGATGCAGGCGGCGGCGGCGGCGTGTCCCGAGGCGGTCAACAAAACCCGCTTGGAGCGCCCGTCCTTGGCGTCGGGAACGATCTCGATAAAGCCCTTCGCCTCAAGCCTTTGCAGGGTGCTGGTCAAGGTGCCCCGGGTCACCTGGAAGGCCGAGGCCAGCTGTGCGGGCGTCTTGTTGTCGCCCAACCGCACACAGTGGTTGAGCACAGTGAACTGGGCCTGGGTCAGGCCATGGGGCAGGACACGCTCAAAGGCCGTGCCGCTCAGCTGTTGGATGATGCCGATCTCATTGAACAGCGTGAACAGCCGCGCCTCGTCTGAGGGCTCGGGACTGGCGTCGGGTCTCGGTTCAGACAAGGTGGGCGGCCAGTCCTCTGCGCGGTGCGGCGATGACGGGCGCAGCGTAGCCGATACGAAAGAGCATTTGCAGTCTCTCGCCCTTCCCGACGAGCGCGTGGACCTCCTCATAAAGCGCCGACATTTCTTGATACTCCTGAAGAGCCTGGCTCCAGGGATGGACCTCCAGGCCAAGCTCGGTCGCCTTGAGGTTCAGCCGCACATAGGCCCGGCCGGCGTTGAGCTGTTCGGTCCGGGAGGCGTCGCCATTGGCCAACCAGCCGAAGGCGCGGGCGGACATGGCCATCGCCTGGTACATGTCGAGGCCCTGCTGAAAGGCCGTGGAGTTCGGGTCGCCCAGCGTGTCGCGGTTGACCACCCCTGCAAGGCGGCCCGCCCCGATCACCGGACCCTCCAGCGCGATGCCGTCCGGATCGGCGCTCACCTGCGCGGCGCCGATCCGCATCAGGTCCACCGATTCCTGCAAGGCCGCCGGCGTGAGCATCTCTGTGGTGTGGCCACGCCAGGTGAGGTCCCGAAGTCGCGCGGCCAAGGGCGTGTTTCCGACGCACTCGGCTGTGGTCCCGAAGGCGGCGCCCGCCTTGGCGAGTTCGGCGAGCAGGGGCGTGGGCACGTCGCGCGGCTGGTAGACGCCCCTGTTGGATCTGCGGCCGAGGATCTGCGCGAACAGGGGGTCCGGCTGCGCCTTGTCGGCCACGAACTCCACCCGGGCCACCGGGCGGCGATCCAAGGTGCTCATGTCCTCCCCCTCGGGGAAGGGGCTGATGATGGCGGCGAAGCCGTCCTGAGCCGCGGCGATCACCAGCAGTTCAAGGAAGGCGCCGCAGCCGATTGTGATCTGCCGGTCCAGGGGATCGGTCGCCGGCAGGCGTCGCTCCAGGTCGCAGAACAGGGTCAGGGCCCGGTCGCCCTCCAGCCGCACCCGCCAGGGCTGGCTGTTATGCGGGTTCGGAGCCAGCAGGGCGTAGGACAGCGCCCGGCGACGGAACTCTTCATATTGCCCGGCGTCCCGCCAGGGCGCCCGGGCGGCTCTGGAGGGTTGGTTCATGGCGAGAAAGCCGCCCGCAGCGGTCGCTGCGACCACCACGCCGCCGCCCATCAGTTTCAGCACGTTCCGACGCGACGCCATTTTCCACCCCATATAGTATGACACCAAACTATTGAAGCTTGATATCAAACTATATCCGAGGCGGCAAGCCGAACCGGGATGAAGCGGGGCTTCGTTTCAGAGTTCATGGATTTGAAGGGGAGGGGCCGCGCCAGATCTTCCCAAGGAAGACCATGGCGCGAGTGACGGGACTCGAACCCGCGACCTCCGGCGTGACAGGCCGGCGCTCTAACCAACTGAGCTACACCCGCTTAAGGGCCTCACGTCGCCGCGAGGCGCGTCTGATAGGTCCCGACCTGAATCGTGTCAACTGCCGATCATCGGCTAATCGCGCTGGGCGGGGAATAATGCACGCCAGCCTGTGGACCGAGGGGAAGCTCCAGGGCCGACCATAGGCCCACGAGGATCAGGCCGGCGCTCATCATCGCCGCCGAATAGGGCAGCATGGCGCTGATCAGGCCGCCGACGCCGAAGCCCGGCCGCCAGCGCTGGCAGAACCCCAGGACCAGGGCGAAATAGGGCATCAGCGGCGAGGCCATGTTCACGCTGGAATCCCCCATGCGATAGGCGGCCGTCGTCATTTCCGGGCTGATCCCCAGCAGCATCAGCATCGGCACCAGCACTGGCGCGATGGCCGCCCATTTGGCCGAGGCCGAGCCGATCAGCATGTCGAGGGCGGCGGTCAGCACCACGATGGCCATCAGCAGCACCGGAATGGGCAGGCCGGTGGCGCGGATCGTCTCGGCCCCGTGGATGGCGATGACCACCCCCAGGTTCGACCAGGTGAACATGGCGATGAAGTGGGCCGCGGCGAAGGCCAGGACGATATAGGGGGCCATGGAGGCCATGGACTCAGAGGCCAGGCGCACCACGTCCCGGTCGGTGCGGATCTGGCCGGTCAGCCGGCCATAGGTCAGGCCGCCGGCCAGGAAGAGAACGAAGAAGCACGCCACCAGGGAGCGGAAGAAGGGCGTCCAGCGGGCCGGCCCCGCGACGCTGCGGTCCACCAGCGGCGCGCCGGGCGCCAGGGCCATGGCGGCCCACAGGACGATGACGGCGAGCACCGCCACGCCGGACCAGATCAGCGCGCGGCGCTCCACCGGCGACAGCGGCGCATCCTGCGGCGGCAGGTTCTCCGGCGGGGTCCAGGGGCCGAGCCGCGGCTCCACCACATGGGCGGTCACCCACCAGGCCACGGGAATGAACACCAGGGCGCCGGCGGCGGTGAAGTACCAGTTGCCGACCAGATTGGCTGTCCAGGTGGGGTCGATCAGCCGGGCGGCGGGCTCGGACAGGCCCAGGATCAGGGCGTCGAACTGGCCGGGCAGGGGGTTGCCGGCGAAGCTGCCGACCACGCCGGCGAAGGCGGCTGCGATGCCGGCGATCGGGTGGCGGCCGACGGCGGCGAAGGCCGCGCCGGCCAGGGGCAGCAGGATCACGAAGCCGGAATCGGCGGCGTGGTTGGCGATCAGGCCCAGGAAGATGACCACCGGTGTGACCAACAGCCGCGGCGTGCGGCTCATCATGGCGCGGATGGCGGCCGACAGCAGGCCGACTCGCTCGGCGATTCCCGCGCCCAGCATGATCAGCAGCACATAGCCGAGCGGCGCAAAGCCGGTCAGCGTGCGCGGCATCTCCACCAGCAGGGTCTGGATGTTGGCCGGCGTCAGCAGGCTCTGCGCACGCAGCAGTTCCCCATCGACCGGATTGATCGCGCTGACCCCGGCCCAGGCGCAGATCACGCTGGCCAGAACCAGGCCGCCGATGATCCAAGCGAAGATGAAGACCGGGTCGGGCAGGCGGTCGCCCAGGCGCTCGATGGCGTCGAGCGCCCTATGGATAAAGGGTTTTCTGGTCAACGTCCCCTCCGGCTTGACGGCTGAGCCTAGGGTGCCCGGCGCGCGGCGCAAACCGGTCTCGCAGCAATTGCGAAGCATTCGCAGAATATATCGACCTGTGCCCGCTTCGGCGGCGACCCCGACATCTCGCGATGTCTGGTCAGGGCAGGCGGGATGTCGCGCCCTGGCGTATCTCTGTTGCGGGAATCCGCTGTTTGAACCCTGCGCATTGCTGGTCTAGAAGGGCGCGCGACTCCTTCGAGGACTCCATGAACGCGTTCCTTCTGCAGTACCTGCCCATCGTGATTTTCCTGGGAATCGCGGCGGTTCTGGGCCTGGCCTTCGTGCTGGCCGCCGCCGTGCTGGCGCCCAAGGCGCCCGACCCGGAAAAGCTCTCGACCTACGAGTGCGGCTTCAACGCCTTCGACGATGCGCGGATGAAGTTCGACGTCCGCTTCTACCTGGTGTCGATCCTCTTCATCATCTTCGACCTCGAGGTCGCGTTCCTGTTCCCCTGGGCCGTCAGCCTGATGAACCTGCCCACCGAAGCCATGCAGTTCGCCTTCTGGTCGATGATGACCTTCCTCGGCGTGCTGACCGTCGGCTTCATCTATGAATGGAAGAAGGGGGCCCTGGAATGGGAGTGATCGTTCCGGCCAATTCGGCCGCCCGCGCCACGGTCGAGGGCTATGACGCCAAGATCCACGACCCCTTCTTCGACGGGGTCAACGACCAGCTGGCCGACAAGGGCTTCATCACCGCGGCCGCCGACGACCTGATCACCTGGGCGCGCACCGGCTCGCTCATGTGGATGACCTTCGGCCTGGCCTGCTGCGCGGTCGAGATGATGCAGGCCTCGATGCCGCGCTATGATCTGGAGCGTTACGGCTTCGCGCCCCGCGCCAGCCCGCGCCAGTCCGACGTGATGATCGTCGCCGGCACCCTGTGCAACAAGATGGCTCCGGCCCTGCGCAAGGTCTACGACCAGATGCCGGATCCGCGCTACGTCATCTCCATGGGCTCCTGCGCCAATGGCGGCGGCTACTACTATTTCAGCTATTCCGTGGTCCGCGGCTGTGACCGCATCGTGCCGGTGGACATCTATGTCCCGGGCTGCCCGCCCACGGCCGAGGCGCTGGTCTATGGGGTCCTGCAATTGCAGAAGAAGATCCGCCGGACCGGGACGATCGAACGATGAGCTGGCCCGTTTCCGCCACTGACCTGCAGGCGCTTGGCCAGGCGATGGTCGCCAATAGCGCCGGCGCGCTGGCTGGCGCCCATGTGACGTTCGACGAGCTGTCCCTGACGGCGCCCCTGCCGCGCATCGTCGAGGCCCTGACCTTCCTGCGCGACCATCCGGACTATCGGTTCGAGGTGCTGATCGACCTGACCGCGGTGGACTATCCTGAGCGCGAGAAGCGCTTCGAGGTGGTCTATCACCTGCTGTCGATGAGCAAGAACCTGCGGGTGCGGGTCAAGCTGGTGACCGACGAGGACACCCCGGTGCCCACCGCGACTCCAGCCTATCCTTGCGCCAACTGGTATGAGCGCGAGGCCTTCGACATGTACGGGGTCTTCTTCGAAGGCCACCCGGACCTGCGCCGCATCCTCACCGACTATGGCTTCCACGGCCATCCGCTGCGCAAGGACTTCCCGATGAGCGGCTATGTGGAGCTGCGCTATGACGACGAACTCAAGCGCGTGGTCTATGAGCCGATCAAGATGACCGAGTGGCGCAACTGGGACTTCCTCAGCCCCTGGGAAGGCGCCGAGCGCGGCTTCGCCGCCCTTCCGGGCGACGAAAAGGCGGAGCCCAAGGCATGACCGGCGAAGTCGTCCCTGCGTCCGAGGCCCAGCTGGCCCACAGCCCCTCGACCGAAACCGAGATCCGCAAGTTCACCATCAACTTCGGTCCCCAGCACCCGGCCGCGCACGGCGTGCTGCGCCTGATCCTGGAGCTGGACGGCGAAGTGGTCGAGCGAGTGGACCCCCATGTGGGCCTGCTCCATCGCGGCACCGAGAAGCTGATGGAGTACCGGCCCTATCAGCAGACGATCCCTTATTTCGATCGCCTGGACTATGTGGCCCCGATGAATCAGGAGCACGCCTATGTGCTCGCCATCGAGAAGCTGCTGGCCGTCGAGGTCCCCTACCGCGCCCAGCTGATCCGGGTGCTGTATTCCGAAATCGGCCGCATCCTGAACCACCTGCTCAACGTCACCACCCAGGCCATGGACGTGGGCGCGCTGACCCCGCCGCTGTGGGGCTTCGAAGAGCGCGAAAAGCTCATGGTCTTCTATGAGCGGGCGTCCGGCGCGCGGATGCACGCCAACTATTTCCGCGTCGGCGGCGTCCGCCAGGACCTGCCCGCCGCCCTGGTGGCCGACATCTCCGCCTGGTGCGAGGCCTTCCCCAAGGCGCTGCACGACATTGACAGCCTGATCACCGGCAACCGCATCTTCAAACAGCGCAATGTCGATATCGGCGTGGTCAGCAAGCAGGAGGCCCTGGACTGGGGCTTTTCCGGCGTGATGGTGCGCGGCTCGGGCATCGCCTGGGACCTGCGCCGCAACCAGCCCTATGAGTGCTACAACGAGCTGGAGTTCGATATTCCGCTCGGCGTGAACGGCGACTGCTACGACCGTTATCTCTGCCGCATGGAAGAGATGCGCCAGTCGGTGCGCATCATGAAGCAGTGCTGCGATCGCCTGGAAAAGACTCCCGGCCCGGTGCTCATCGACGACAACAAGATTGGCGCCCCCCGCCGCGGCGAGATGAAGCGCTCGATGGAAGCGCTTATCCATCACTTCAAGCTGTTCACCGAGGGCTATCGGACCCCGGCCGGCGAAGTCTATGCCTGCGTCGAGGCGCCCAAGGGTGAGTTCGGCGTGTTCCTGGTCTCCGACGGGTCCAACAAGCCCTACAAGTGCAAGATCCGCGCGCCCGGCTATCCGCACCTGCAGGCCATGGACTGGATCAACCGCGGCCACATGCTGGCCGACGTCTCGGCCATTCTCGGCTCGCTGGACATCGTGTTCGGGGAGATCGACCGATGAACGCCGCAGTGACGCCGGCGCCGGCCGATCTCGCCCAGGGTCAGCTCGACGCCTACAACGCCCAGGACGTGGACGCCCTGTGCGGCTTCTTCGCCCAGGATCTGATCGTGGCCGACTTCAACGGGGCGGTGACGGTCGAGGGGCTGGAGGCCTTCCGGGCCAAGCATGTGGCCCTGTTCGCCGAGCATCCGCAGAACCGCGCCGAGCTCGCTCATCGCGTGGTGATCGGCGACCGGGTGATCGATCATGAGCGCGTCTATCGCCAGCCCGGGCCTGTGAGCTTCGAAGTGGCGGCCATCTACACCATCGCCGGCGGCAAGATCGCCCGCATCGACTTCGTCAAGTGAGGGGCATGTGAGCGTTCGTCGTCTTTCGCCCAACCAACCGTCCAGCTTCGCCTTCCAGCCGGAGACGCTGGAAAAGGCCAAGTGGTGGATCGCCAAGTTCCCAGCCGGCCGCCAGCAGTCGGCGGTCATCCCGATCCTGTGGCTGATCCAGAAGCAGGACGGCTGGGTCAGCGAGCCCGCCATCCGCACCGTGGCCGAGATGCTGGGCATGGCCCGCATCCGGGTGCTGGAGGTCGCGACCTTCTACACAATGTTCATGCTGGAGCCGGTGGGCAGCGTCGCCCTGGTCCAGGTCTGCGGCACCACGCCCTGCCAGCTGCGCGGCTCCGAGAGCCTGATGGCGGTCTGCAAGCGCAGGATCGGCGCCAAGGACCACCTGTCGGCGGACGGCAAGTTCTACTGGCAGGAGGTCGAGTGCCTGGGCGCCTGCGCCAATGCGCCCATGGCCGCCATCAATGACTATTATTACGAAGACCTGACGCCGGAGAGCTTCGAGGCTCTGTTGGACGACTTCGCGGCCGGCAAGGCGCCGGCCCCGGGCTCGGCCACGAAGCGCCAGGGCTCGGCGCCCGAAGGCGGGCCGCTGACCCTGTCCGATCCGGCGCTCTATGACGGCTCGGCCGCCAAGCCGATGGCTCTTCCGAATGCCGCGCCCAAGGCGTCCGAGCCGGAGCCGACGGCGTGAGCGCGGATGCGGGCATCAAGGCGCGGTTCATGCGCATGGCGGTGATCAATCTGGTCTGCGTGCTGGCGGCGATCGCCGCGGTGATCGGCGCGCTCGCCACCGGCCAGGACTGGCTGTTCGCCATCTTCGGCGTCGCTCTGGCCGCAGGGTTTGCGGCGCAGATCTGGTTCATCGCCGCCTTCCGGCGCGCGAAAGAAGGAGTTTGAGGGGCGTGGTCGGGATTCTGGAAGACAAGGACCGCATCTTCACCAACCTCTATGGCCTGCACGACTTTGGCCTGGAGGGCGCCAAGCGGCGCGGCGCCTGGAACGGCACGGCCGATATCCTGTCGCAGACCCCGGAGTGGATCTGCGATCAGGTGAAGAATTCCGGCCTGCGTGGCCGCGGCGGGGCGGGCTTCGGCACTGGCCTGAAGTGGACCTTCATGCCCAAGCAGGAGAGCGAACGACCGCACTTCCTGGTGGTCAACGCTGACGAGTCCGAGCCCGGCACCTGCAAGGACCGCGAGATCCTGCGCAACGATCCGCATCTGCTGATCGAAGGCTGCATGATCGCCAGCTACGCGATCCGGGCCCACGCCTGCTACATCTATATCCGCGGCGAGTATGTCTTCGAGCGCGAGCGGCTCGAAGCCGCGATCAAGCAGGCCTATGAGGCCAGGCTGATCGGCAGGGACAATATCCACGGCTGGGACTTCGACCTGTACGTCACCCACGGGGGCGGGGCCTATATCTGCGGCGACGAGACCGCCCTGATGGAGAGCCTGGAGGGCAAGAAGGGTCAGCCGCGGCTCAAGCCCCCATTCCCGGCCGGGGCCGGCATCTATGGCTGCCCGACCACCATCAACAATGTCGAGACCATCGCCACGGTGGGCTCGATCCTGCGCCGCGGGGCCGAATGGTTCGCGGGCTTTGGCCGTCCCAACAACACCGGCACCAAGCTGATGGCCATTTCCGGCCATGTGAACCGTCCCTGCGTGGTCGAGGAGACCATGTCGATCCCGCTGCGCCAGTTGCTCGAAGAGCATTGCGGCGGCGTGCGCGGCGGCTGGGGCAATCTGAAGGCGGTCATTCCCGGCGGCTCGTCGGTGCCGATGATCACCGCCGAAATGGCCGAGAGCGCCCTGATGGACTTCGACTCCCTGCGTGAGATGCGCTCGGGTCTGGGCACCGCGGCGGTCATCGTCATGGACAAGGACGCCGACGTGGTGAAGTCGATCGCCCGGCTGTCCTACTTCTACAAGCACGAGAGCTGCGGCCAGTGCACGCCGTGCCGCGAAGGCACCGGCTGGATGTGGCGGGTCATGGAGCGGATGGTGACGGGCGAGGCCGACATGGCCGAGATCGACATGCTGCTCGACGTGGCCTCTCAGGTGGAAGGCCACACCATCTGCGGCCTCGGCGACGCGGCCGCCTGGCCGATCCAGGGTCTCTTCCGCCACTTCCGCCATGAGGTGGAGGATCGCATCACCCAGTACCGCGCCGGACGCCCGCACGTGCAGGGCGCCACGCTCGTGGCTGCGGAGTAAAAGACATGCCCATCGCAAAGGTCGACGGTGTCGAGGTCGAGTTCGAACCCGGCATGACGGTTCTGCAGGTCGCCGAGCTGGCCGGGAAGGAAATCCCGCGCTTCTGCTATCACGAGCGCCTGTCCATCGCCGGCAACTGCCGCATGTGTCTGGTCGAGGTGAAGCCCGGCCCGCCCAAGCCGCAGGCCTCCTGCGCCCTGCCGGCGGCCGAAGGCCAGGAGATCTTCACCGACACGCCGATGGTCAAGAAGGCCCGTCACGGCGTGATGGAGTTCCTGCTGATCAACCATCCGCTGGACTGCCCGATCTGCGACCAGGGCGGCGAGTGCGACCTGCAGGACCAGGCCATGGGCTATGGCCGCGACGATTCCCGCTATGGCGAGAATAAGCGCGCGGTCGAAGAGAAGTTCATGGGGCCGCTCATCAAGACGGTGATGACCCGCTGCATCCAGTGCACCCGCTGCGTGCGCTTCGTCACCGAGGTGGCCGGCGTGCCGGAGATCGGCCTGATCTCGCGGGGCGAAGACGTTGAAATCACGACCTATCTCGACGCCGCCGTCACGTCGGAGCTGAGCGCCAACGTCATCGACCTCTGCCCGGTCGGCGCCCTGACCTCCAAGCCCTATGCCTTCAACGCCCGGCCCTGGGAGCTGAAGAAGACCGAGAGCGTCGACGTCATGGACGCCGTGGGCTCGGCCATTCGCGTCGACGCCCGTGGCCCGGCCGTGCTGCGCGTGCTGCCGCGCATCAATGACGACGTCAACGAAGAGTGGATCAGCGACAAGACCCGCTACGCCGTCGATGGCCTGTCGCGTCAGCGGCTGGACCGGCCCTACATCCGCGAAAACGGCAAGTTGCGCCCGGCCAGCTGGGCCGAGGCCCTGCAGACCGTGGCGGCCAAGGTGAAGGCGACCGCGCCGGAACGCATGGGCGTCATCGCCGGCGACCTGCAGGACGCGGAGTCCATGAAGGCGGCGCTGGACCTGTTCGGCGGCCTGGGCGTGACCAGCCTCGACTGCCGCCAGGACGGCATGGCCCTGGGCGACGGTCCCCGGGAAAGCTGGCTGATGAACTCGACCCTCGCCGGGATCGAGGACGCCGACGTGATCCTGCTGGTCGGGACCAATCCCCGCCTGGAAGCCCCGGTGTTCAACGCCCGCCTGCGCAAGCGCTGGCTGGCGGGGTCCCTGCGGATCGGTGTCATCGGCGAGCAGGCCGACCTGAGCTATGGCTATGATTATCTGGGCGCCGGGACCGACACGCTGAGCGGCCTGTCCAAGTCCCGCAGCGAGTTCGCCAAGGCCATCAAGGGCGCCGAGAAGGCCGCCGTGATCCTCGGCGCCGGCGCTCTGGCGCGCGGCGACGGCGCGGCTGTTGTGAAGGCCGCCGCCGGCGTGGCCAAGACCTTCAAGGCGACCTGGAACGTGCTGCATACGGCTGCGGCCCGCGTCGGCGGCCTCGACCTGGGCTTCATCCCCCGGGAAGGCGGCAAGAGCGCGCTGGAGCTGACCGCCAAGGGCGGCGCCGACCTGCTGGTGCTGCTGGGCGCCGACGAGATGGACCTGTCGGCCACCGACGCCTTCGTCGTCTATATGGGCACCCATGGGGACGCTGGCGCGCACCGCGCCGACGTCATCCTGCCCGGCGCGGCCTATACCGAGAAGAACGGCCTCTATGTGAACACCGAGGGCCGGGTTCAGCGGGGCGAGCGGGCGGTCTTCCCCAAGGGCGAGGCCAAGGAAGACTGGGCCATCCTGCGGGCGCTGTCCGAACTGCTGGACGCCAAGCTGCCCTATGACAGCCTCGACCAGCTGCGCGCCCGCCTGTTCGCCGACCACCCCACCTTCGGCCGAATCGACTATGTGCCTGAGGCGCCCGGCGCGCTCGACCTCTCGGTCCTGGGCGGGGAGGGCGATCTGTCGGACACGCCCTTCGCGAGCCCCGTGAAGGCCTTCTATCTGACCAACCCGATCGCACGCGCCAGCGTGACCATGGCCGAGTGCCAGGCGCTCGTTCCGGGCGCCGAAAAGATCGCCGCGGAGTAGGGCATGGACGCCACCACCAATTTCTGGGCGACGCCGGGCGGCTGGACCCTGCTCGCCGTGGGCCAGATCCTGGCCGTCATGATCTGGATTCTGCTGTCGCTGGCCTTCCTGCTGCTGGCCGACCGCAAGATCTGGGCCGGCGTGCAGATGCGCAAGGGTCCCAACATGGTGGGCCCGTTCGGCCTGCTGCAGTCCTTCGCCGACTTCCTGAAGTTCGTGCTGAAGGAGATCGTCATCCCCGATGGGGCCGACAAGGTGGTCTTCATCCTGGCCCCCCTGATCAGCTTCGTCCTGGCCTTCGCCGCCTGGGCCGTGGTGCCGCTGGCCCCGGGCTGGGTGGTGTCCGACATCAATGTCGGTGTGCTCTACCTGCTGGCGATCAGTTCGCTGGGCGTCTACGGCATCATCATGGGCGGCTGGGCGTCCAACTCGAAATATCCCTTCCTGGGCAGCCTGCGTTCGGCCGCCCAGATGGTCAGCTATGAGGTCTCCATCGGCTTCGTGATCATCACCGTGATCCTGCTGGCCGGCACCATGAACCTTCAGACCATCGTGGCCCAACAGGCCGGCGGCTTCTGGAACTGGTATGTGTTCGGCGGCGGGCTCGCCAACCTGCCGATGATCCTGATCATGGTCCCGATGGCCGTGGTCTTCTTCATTTCGGCGCTGGCTGAGACCAACCGCCCGCCCTTCGACCTGCCTGAGGCGGAGTCCGAGCTCGTGGCCGGCTATCAGGTGGAATACTCCTCCACCCCGTACCTGCTGTTCATGATCGGCGAGTACGCCAACATCGTGCTGATGTGCGCCATCATCACCATCCTGTTCTTCGGCGGGTGGCAGGCGCCGTTCCCGACGCCGTTCCTCGAGAGCTGGCCGGCCACCGCCCAGAGCTTCTTCGGCTTCATGTGGTTCTTCGCCAAGACCGTCTTCTTCTTCTTCCTGATCGCCATGGTGAAGGCGATCGTGCCCCGGTACCGCTATGACCAGCTCATGCGGCTCGGATGGAAGATCTTCCTGCCGACCTCGCTGGTGGCCGTGGTGCTCGTCGCCGCCTGGCGCGTCTTCGGTCCGGCCCAAGGAGCGATTTGATGAGTTTCGCCGCCCGTATCAGCCAGGCCGCCAAGGGCGCGGCGCTGATGGACTTCATCGGGGCCTTTGGCCTGGGGATGAAGTACATGATGCGCCCCAAGGCCACGGTTATCTATCCGAACGAGCGCAACCCGCAGTCGCCGCGGTTCCGCGGCGAGCACGCCCTGCGACGCTATCCCAACGGGGAAGAGCGCTGCATCGCCTGCAAGCTGTGCGAGGCCATCTGCCCGGCCCAGGCCATCACCATCGAGGCCGAGCCCCGGGACGACGGCAGCCGCCGGACGACCCGCTACGACATCGACATGGTCAAGTGCATCTACTGCGGTCTGTGCCAGGAGGCCTGCCCGGTGGACGCCATCGTCGAGGGGCCGAACCTGGAGTTCGCCACCGAGACGCGGGAAGAACTCTATTACGACAAGGAACGCCTGCTCGATAACGGGGACCGTTGGGAGCGGGAAATCGCAAAGAACCTAGAACTCGACGCGCCCTATCGCTAAGAGACAGGCGCGATTCCGGGGCTTTAGGACGTTGGCGTCCAACCTGGGCCATGCGCCCGGCGGGCGGACCAACCTGATGATTGAGGGGCGAAAGTAGAGCCGTCATGGCCTTGCAGGCGATCGCATTTTATCTGCTGGCGATAGTCACCATCGGCTCAGGCCTCGCCGTGGTGTCCGTCAGAAATCCCGTGCACTCGGTGCTGTTCCTGATCCTGACCTTCTTCTCGGCGGCGGGCCTCTTCCTGCTGCTGGGCGCCGAGTTCCTGGCGATGCTGCTGGTCGTGGTCTATGTGGGCGCCGTCGCGGTGCTGTTCCTCTTCGTCGTCATGATGCTCGACGTGGACTTCGGCGCGCTCAAGCAGGGCTTCGCCCGCTACATGCCCCTGGGGGGCCTGGTGGCCGGCATCCTGGCGGCAGAAATGATCGTCGTCGCCACGGCGGTGGCCACCGGCGGGGCGGCCAGCGGGCCGCGGGAGCCGATGGCGGCCCTGGACGGTCTCTCCAACACCGAGACCATCGGGCGGGTGCTTTACACCGACTATGTCTACTTCTTCCAAGCGGCGGGGCTCGTGCTGCTGGTGGCCATGATCGGCGCCATCGTGCTGACGCTGCGCCACAAGCCGGGCGTGCGCCGTCAGGTGATCGCCGACCAGGTGGCGCGCAACGCCCAGAACGGCATGCGCTCGGTCCAGATCAAGCCGGGCGAGGGGATGGGCGAATGACGATCGGTCTCAGTCACTATCTGGCGGTCGCCGCCATCCTGTTCACGATCGGGGTCTTCGGGATCTTCGTGAACCGCAAGAACATCATCGTCATCCTGATGTCGATCGAGCTGATCCTGCTGGCGGTGAACATCAACCTCGTCGCCTTCTCGGTCTATCTGCACGACGTGGTGGGGCAGATCTTCGCCATGTTCGTCCTGACCGTGGCCGCCGCCGAGGCGGCCGTGGGCCTGGCCATCCTCGTCACCTTCTTCCGTAACCGCGGCGGCATCGCCGTGGACGACGCCGCCGTGATGAAAGGCTGACGGAGCCCATGACCCCTCAGTCTCTCGCCATCATCCTGGTCTTCGCGCCCCTGCTGGGCGCCCTGATCGCGGGCCTGTTCGGCCGCCGCATCGGCGACTTCGCGTCCCAGGCCGTGACCACGGGCCTGCTGCTGCTGGCCTGCGTCCTGTCCTGGACCCTGTTCATCCAGTGGACCTGGGGCGGGCTTGAAGCCTTCACGCTCACCCTGCTGCCCTTCATCAATGTGGGCGACTTCCAGTCGGCCTGGTCGATCCGCATCGACGGGCTGTCGGCCGTCATGCTGATCGTCGTCACCTCGGTCTCGGCCCTCGTTCACGTCTATTCGTGGGGCTACATGGCCGAGGACGACTCCCGGCCGCGCTTCTTCGCCTATCTGTCGCTGTTCACCTTCGCCATGCTGGCCCTGGTGACGGCGGCCGACTTCATGCAGCTGTTCTTCGGCTGGGAAGGGGTGGGGCTGGCCAGCTACCTGCTGATCGGCTTCTGGTTCAAGAAGCCGACGGCCAACGCCGCCTCCATCAAGGCCTTCGTGGTCAACCGGGTGGGCGACTTCGGCTTCGCGCTGGGCATCATCACCGTCTTCTGGATGTTCGGCACCATCGAGTTCGCCGAGATCTTCCCGCGGGTTGAGGAATTCGCCGCCGTCGGCTGGCCGTTCGCCGGCCAGACCTGGCACGCCATGGACCTCGCCTGCGCCCTGCTGTTCGTCGGCGCCATGGGCAAGTCGGCCCAGTTCTTCCTGCACACCTGGCTGCCCGACGCCATGGAAGGCCCGACCCCGGTCTCGGCCCTGATTCACGCCGCCACCATGGTGACGGCCGGCGTCTATATGGTCTGCCTGCTCTCGCCGATGTTCGAATACGCCCCGGTGACCAAGCAGATCGTCACCCTGGTCGGCGCGGTCACGGCCCTGTTCGCCGCGACGGTGGGCCTCGCCCAGAACGACATCAAGCGGGTCATCGCCTATTCGACCTGTTCGCAGCTCGGCTACATGTTCTTCGCCGCCGGCGTCGGCGCCTATCAGGCGGCCATGTTCCACCTGTTCACCCACGCCTTCTTCAAGGCCCTGCTGTTCCTGGGCGCCGGCTCGGTGATCCATGGGATGCATCACGAGCAGGACATGCGGAAGATGGGCGCCCTGTGGAAGCTGCTGCCCGTCACCTATGCGGTGATGGTCATCGGCACCCTGGCCATCACCGGCTTCGGTATCCCCGACCTGCATCTGGGCTTCGCCGGCTTCTATTCCAAGGACACCATCATCGAGGCGGCCTACGCCGCGGGCGAAGAGAACGGCATCGCCTATTTCGCCTTCGTGGTCGGCATTCTGGCCGCCGCCCTGACTGCCTACTATTCCTGGCGCCTGGCCTTCATGACCTTCCACGGTCACGCCAAGTGGGGTCACGAGACCCATGATGACCACGCCAATGCGCCGGCCCAGCATGTGACCCACGACGAGCCCCTGCCGGACGCCCACGACCAGGGCCACCACCATGGCCACACGCCGCACGAGGGCCCCCTGGTGATGGTGGTTCCGCTGTTGCTGCTCGCCGTCGGCGCGGTGGCGGCGGGCTTCGCCTTCGTCGAGCATTTCGTGGGCGATCAAAGGGCCGAGTTCTGGCGCGGCGCCATCTTCACCGCGCCCACCAACCACGTGCTGGAACACGCCCACCATGTGCCGCAGTGGGTGCTCTATGCGCCGCTGGTGGCCTCCATGCTGGGCCTGGCGACGGCCTTCTACATCTATGTGCTGCGCGAGGGCCTGGGCGCCCGGATGGCGGCCAAGGAGGGTCCGGTCTGGAGCTTCCTCTACAACAAGTGGTTCTTCGACGAGCTCTACAACGCCACCTTCGTGCGCGCCGCCCGCGGCCTGGGCGACCTGTTCTGGAAGGTCGGCGACCAGAAGATCATCGATGGCGTGGGCCCCAACGGCGTGGCCGCGGTCTCTGCGGCCGTGGGCCGGCGGACCGGCAAGCTGCAGACGGGCTTCGTCTACCACTATGCGTTCGTGATGCTGCTTGGGGTGGCGGGGCTTCTGTCCTTCGCCCTCTTCGCCTGGGCGGCCTGAGGCGGGGATAAGTCATGACCGGCATTCTCTCGCTCATCACCTACGCGCCCGTCGCGGGCATTGCGGCCATCCTGGCCCTGCGGTTCATCGCGCCTGCGGGAAGCGCCAAGTCGGCTGACCTGGCCAAGTGGATCGCTCTCGTCACCACCCTGGCGACGCTGGCCCTGTCCCTGGTCATGCTCGGCCAGTTCGACCGCGGCACGGCGGACTTCCAGTTCGTCGAGGACTTCGCCTGGTTCGGCGGGCTTCACTACCGGATGGGCGTGGACGGCATTTCGGTGCTGTTTGTCGTGCTCACCGCCTTCCTGATGCCGCTCTGCATCGCCGCCTCCTGGCGCTCGATCGAGCATCGCATCGAGGAATATCTCATCGCCTTCCTGGCGCTGGAGACCCTGGTCATCGGCGTGTTCTGCGCGCTCGACCTGATCCTCTTCTACGTCTTCTTCGAGTTCGGCCTGGCGCCGATGTTCCTGATCATCGGGGTCTGGGGCGGGAAGAACCGGGTCTATGCGGCCTTCAAGTTCTTCCTCTACACCCTGCTGGGTTCGGTGCTGATGCTGGCCGCGGTGCTGGGCATGATCGGCATCACCGGCACCTCCTCGATCCCGGAACTGATGACCTATGACTTTGGTCAGGAGATCCAGATCTGGCTGTGGCTGGCCTTCTTCGCCTCGTTCGCGGTGAAGATGCCCATGTGGCCGGTGCACACCTGGCTGCCCGACGCCCACGTGGAGGCGCCCACGGCGGGCTCCGTGATCCTGGCCGGCGTGCTGCTGAAGATGGGCGGCTATGGGTTCATGCGCTTCTCGCTGCCCATGTTCCCCGACGCCTCGGCCTATTTCACGCCGCTGGTCTTCGCCCTGTCGGTGATCGCCATCGTCTACACCTCGCTGGTCGCCTTCCGGCAGACCGACATCAAGAAGCTGATCGCCTATTCGTCGGTGGCCCATATGGGCTTCGTGACGCTGGGCATCTTCTCGGGCAACGCCCAGGGCGAGCAGGGCGCCATCTTCCAGATGGTCAGCCACGGCCTGATCTCCGGCGCCCTCTTCCTCTGCGTCGGCGTGGTCTATGACCGCATGCACACGCGCGAGATCGCCTTCTATGGCGGCCTGGTGAACCGGATGCCCTGGTACGCGGCGATCTTCCTGCTGTTCACCATGGGCAATGTCGGCCTGCCGGGCACCTCGGGCTTCGTCGGCGAAATCCTGACCATGACCGGCGCCTATCAAGCCTCGACCTGGGCGGCCATCGTGGCGGCCACCGGCGTCATTCTCTCGGCCGTCTATGCGCTCAGCCTCTATCGCCGGGTCGTGTTCGGCGAACTCACCAATCCGGCCCTGGCCGAGATCAAGGACCTCAACTGGCGGGAGGTGGCGATCTTCGCCCCCCTGATCCTGGGCACCCTCTATCTCGGCATCTATCCGGCCGCCGTTTTCGACATCACCCAGGCCTCGGTCGACAACCTGGTCGCGGTCTACCGCGCTGCGACCGGCGGGTGAGGGGGCTTTTGCGATGAATTTCTCCGCTGATCTGAGCCTCGCCCTGCCTGAGGTGATCCTGGCCGCCGGCGCGCTCGCCCTGCTGGTCTGGGGCGCCTTCCAGAGCCGCGCCAACGCGGTGTTCAGCCTGGCCGCCGTGGCCCTGCTGGTCGCCGCGGGCGCCGCCGCCGTGCTGGGTCCCATGGGCCGTGGCTTCTCCGGCGGCCTGATCGCCGACCAGGCCTCGGCCTTCGCCAAGGTGGCCATCTACGCCGCCAGCGCCATCGCCATCCCGCTGGGCCAGCCCTGGTTCCAGCGCCGGGGCGTGAACAATTTCGAGTTCCCCGTCCTGATCATCCTGGCCGCGCTCGGCATGGGCATGATGGCCTCGGCCGGCGACCTGATCTCGCTCTATATCGGCGTCGAACTCCACTCCCTGGCCCTCTATGTCCTGGCCGCCATTCACCGGGACAACGCCAAGGCGTCCGAGGCCGGCCTGAAGTATTTCGTCCTCGGCGCCCTGTCCTCGGGCCTGCTGCTCTATGGCGCCTCGCTGATCTACGGCTTCGCCGGCTCCACCCATTTCGACATCATCGCCCAGTCGGTCGAGGGCGGCGCAGGCGTCGGCGTGCTGTTCGGCCTCGTCTTCCTGATCTGCGGCCTGGCCTTCAAGATCTCGGCCGCGCCCTTCCACATGTGGACTCCGGACGTCTATGAGGGCGCGCCGACCCCGGTCGTGGCCTTCTTCGGCGCGGCCCCCAAGATGGCCGCCATGGTGCTGTTCGCCCGGGTCCTGGCCGAGGGCTTTGGCGGCGCGGCCGACCAATGGCGCCAGATCCTGGTGATCATCGCGCTGGCCTCGGTGGCCGTCGGCGCCTTCGCGGGCCTCGCCCAGAGCAATCTGAAGCGCCTGTGGGCATATTCCTCGATCGCCAATATCGGCTACGCGGTGCTGGGCCTCGCCTCAGGCGACGCCGCCGGTATCCAGGCCATGCTGGTCTTCATGGTCCTCTACATGGTGGACGTGACCGGCTTCTTCGCCTGCCTGGCCGCCCTGTCGCGGGACGGTCGTCCGATGGAGACCATTTCGGACATGGCCGGCCTGTTTAAGGAACGCCCCGGCATCGCCCTGGCCATGAGCGCATTTTCGCTCTCGGCGCTGGGGCTGCCGCCCTTTTCGGGGTTCTGGGCCAAGTTCTATGTGTTCAAGGCGGCCATCGGCGCGGGCCTCGGCGTCGCCGCGGTCGTGGCCCTGGTCGGCAGCGTGGTGGCGGCCTTCTACTATCTGCGCCTGATCAAGGTGATGTGGTTCGATCCCGCGGCTGGCGCCACCGACACCCCGCCGTTGGAGGCCAAGGCGATCGCCATCGCGCTGGCCCTGTTCACCTTCCCGGTCGTGCTGGTGGCCCTGACCTTCATCGATCCGCTGGCTGCGGCTGCGGCCGCCGCCTTCGGTCTGGCCTGATTTGGCCAGCGTCCACCCGCCGATCGCGTTCTACGACGAGCTCGACTCCACCAACGCCGAGGCGCGACGCAGGGCCGAGGCGGGCGAGGCCGGTCCTCAATGGATCGCGGCCCTCAACCAGACGTCAGGCCGCGGCCGGCGCGGGCGGGCCTGGGAGACGGGATCGGGCAACCTGGCCGCCACCCTGCTGATGGTCACCGACCGGCCGGCGGCCGAGGCGGCGCAGCTGTCCTTCGTCGCGGCCCTGGCCGCGGCCGACCTGGCCGCGCGTTTCCTCAGCGCCGACCTCGTGAGCGTGAAGTGGCCCAATGACCTGCTGATCGGCGGACGCAAGGCCGCGGGCATCCTGGTGGAATCGGGCGCGCGACCTGACGGGCGTATCTGGCTGGCCGTCGGCATCGGCATCAATCTCACCGCCGCGCCGGTGGCGGCCGAGCGCCCGTCGGCGACCTTCGCCGAGCACATGGCAGGGGCGCCGCCCAGTCCGCAGGACGCCCTCGAGGTCCTGGCGACGGCCTTCGAAACCTGGCGTAGTCTCTGGGCCAGCCGCGGCTTCGCCGCCATCGCCCAGGGCTGGACCCTGCGGGCCCATGGCCTGGGCCAGCCCTGCGTCGCCCGTCTGCCGCAGGAAACCGTGGAAGGCGTGGCCGAGGGCATGGAGGCCGACGGCGCGCTGCGGCTGCGTCTGCCCGACGGCCAGATCCGGCGGATCACCGCCGGCGATGTTTTCTTTGGAGACGCCTGATGCTCTTGGCCATCGAACAGGGCAACACCAACACCCTCTTCGCCGTGCACGATGGCGAGACCTGGATCGCCCAATGGCGGGCGGCCACCGACTCTACCCGCACGGCCGATGAATACGCGGTCTGGCTCTCGCAGCTTCTGCACATGGCCGGGCTGCAGTTCGGCGTGCTCGACGCCTGCATCATCTCCAGCGTGGTGCCGCAGTCGATCTTCAACCTGCGCAATCTGGCGCGCCGCTATCTGCATGTAGAGCCCCTGGTGATTGGCGAGAACGCCAAGCTCGGGATCGCCGTGCGGATCGACAAGCCCTCGGAGGCCGGGGCCGATCGGCTGGTCAACGCCATCGGGGCCCACATCCAGTATTCCGGCCCGCTGATCGTGATCGACTCCGGCACCGCCACCACCTTCGACGTGATCGCCGAGGACGGCGGCTTCGAGGGCGGGGTGATCGCGCCGGGGATCAATCTTTCTATGGAGGCCCTGCACGCCGCGGCCGCCAAGCTGCCGCGGGTGGCGATCCAGAAGCCTCAGCAGGTGATAGGCAAGGATACGGTCGGCGCCATGCAGTCGGGCGTCTTCTGGGGCTATATCGCGCTGATCGAAGGCCTGATCACCCGCATCAAGGCCGAATGGCCGCAACCGCTGACGGTGATTGCAACCGGCGGCGTCGCTTCGCTTTTCCACGGGGCTAGTCTGGCGATCGATCACTTCGATCCCGACCTGACCATACGGGGTCTGCTGGAGATCCACCGCCGCAACCTCGGAGGCGCCTGATGGCCGCCAACAAGACCCAGGACGAACTCGTCTTCCTCCCGCTTGGGGGGTCGAACGAGATCGGCATGAACTTCAACCTCTACGGCTTCGGGCCGCCCCATGCGCGCAAATGGATCATCGTCGATCTTGGCGTGACCTTCGGCGACCTGACGACGCCGGGCGTGGACCTGATCCTGCCGGACCCGGAATTCATCGAGGAGCATGCCGACGACATCCTCGGCATCGTCCTGACCCACGCTCATGAAGACCATATCGGCGCCGTGGCCTGGCTGTGGCCGCGCCTGCGCGCGCCGCTCTACGCCACGCCCTTCACCGCCTTCCTGCTGCGCGAGAAGCTGCGGGAGGGGGGGCTAGAGGGCCAGGTGGAGATCAATGTGGTGCCGCTGGGCGGCCGCGTGACCCTTGGTCCGTTCGAGATCGACCTGATCACCCTGACCCACTCGATTCCCGAGCCCAATGGCCTCTCCATCCGCACGCCGCTGGGCACGGTGCTGCACACCGGCGACTGGAAGATCGATCCCGATCCGGTGCTGGGCGAGGCCACCGACGAGACCTTCATCCGCCAACTGGGCGACGAGGGCGTCCTGGCCATGGTGTGCGACTCCACCAATGTCTTCGTCGAGGGCGAGTCCGGCTCCGAGGCCGATGTGCGCGACGCGCTGGCCCGCCTGATCGGCGAGCTGAAGGGCAAGGTCGCCGTCGCCTGCTTCGCCTCCAACGTGGCGCGGATGGATTCGGTGATCCGGGCCGCGGAGGCCAATGGTCGACGGGTCTGCCTGGTGGGACGTTCCATGCACCGCATGGCGGCGGCCGCCCGGTCGGTCGGCCTGTTCAAGGGCCTGAAGGACTTCGTCAATGAGAGCGAGGCCGGCTACTTCCCCGCCGACTCCATCCTCTATCTCTGCACCGGCAGCCAGGGGGAGGCCCGCGCCGCCCTGTCGCGGATCTCCGAGGGGACCCATCCCCATGTGAACCTGGGCAAGGGCGACTCCTGCGTCTTCTCCTCGCGGGTCATCCCGGGCAATGAGATCGCCATCCGCAACCTGCAGAACCGCATGGCCGACCGCGGCGTGCGGCTCTACACCGACAACGACCACCCAGGCATCCACGTTTCGGGCCATCCCTGCCGGGACGAGCTGGCGCGCATGTACGCCTGGGCCCGTCCGCAGATCGCCATCCCCACCCACGGGGAGCGCCGTCACCTGCTGGAGCATGCGGCCTTCGCCCGGGACCTTCAGGTTCCCCAGACTGTCGCGCCGCGCAATGGCGACATGGTGCGCCTGGCGCCCGGCCGCGCCGAGATCATCGACGAGACGCCGGCCGGCCGGCTCTATGTCGACGCCAATGTGGTGGTCAGCGAGAACGGCGAGGCCCTGCGCGAGCGCCGTCATGCGGCCCACAACGGCGTGGTGACGGTGGCGGTCGCCCTGGACAGCCGCGGCAAGATCACCTCGGGACCGCAGGTGCGCGCCATCGGCATGCCCACGGACGACGACTATCCCCTGGACGAAGCCCTGGATGATCTGGCCGAAGAGGCCGAGCGCGCCCTGTCGCGCCTGTCCGGCGCCGACCGGGATCTGGACCAGGCCGTCGAAACCGCCATGTCCCGGGCCGTCAAGAAGGCCTGCCAGCGGGTATGGGGCCGCCGTCCCGTGGTCGAGACCACGGTGCTGCGACTTTAGGGTCTTCGCGCCCTAGGGTCAGGGGGCGTATACCGAGCCCCATGATCGGGAAACTGAACCATGTGGGGGTCGCCACCCCCTCCATCGACGACGCCGTGCGCATGTATCGCGACGTGCTGGGCGCCACCTCCATCACCGAGAAATGGGCCATGGAGGAGCAGGGGGTCTGGGTCTGCTTCGTCAACCTGCCCAATTCGCAGATCGAGCTGATCGAGCCCCTGGGCGAGAATTCCCCGCTGATCGGCTTCCTGGCCAAGAACCCGGCCGGCGGTCAGCATCACATCTGCTTCGAGGTCGAGGACATCCTGGCGGCCCGCGACGACATGCGGGCCAAGGGCGCCACCGTGCTGGGCACGGGCGAGCCGCGGATCGGCGCCCATGGGACGCCGGTGATCTTCGTCCACCCCAAGAACATGGGCGGGGTGCTGGTGGAACTGATGGAAACGCCGAAGGAGGCCCACTGATGGGCGTGACGACCGCGATTGCGACCTATCTGATCATCTGGTGGGTGGTGCTGTTCGCCGTCCTGCCGCTGGGCACCATCAGCCACGCCGAGGCCGGCATCGACAAGGGCGACGGCGGCGACCCCGGCGCGCCGGTGGATCCCAAGCTCAAGCGCAAGTTCATCACCACCACCTGGGTCTCGGCCATCGTATTCGTGATCGTCTGGGCGGTGATCTGGTCGGGCGTCATTCCCATGCCCACAGGGCCGTCGAACTTCTAGGCCTGGGGCTGGCGCCCAGGCCTTGCGCGGCCGCCGGCCGCAACGCCTGCAAATTGGGCGAACGCCGCGCCTCTTTCGAACCTGCGCCCGAGATGGGCGCGTATCCGATGTTACAGGGGTTACAACGGCCTCAGCCAAGCGGCGTCGCCGGCTTGCGTAGCGTTTTCCCCGATGACCAACTTGGAGGCCGCCCGCCTTTGCGCCGGCGGCCTTCTTTTCGACGCTTCGATTGCCAAGGTCAGACGCGCAGGGCTAATCAGGGCCTATTCCGAAGAGTCTGGTACGAAGGCCCCGAACGCATGCGTCTTTCGCGTTATTTCATTCCCACGCTGCGTGAGGCGCCCTCCGACGCCCAGATCGCCTCGCACCAGCTGATGCTGCGCGCCGGAATGATCCGCCAGGAAGCGGCGGGCATCTATGCCTGGCTGCCGCTCGGCCTTCGGGTCCTGAAGAAGATCGAGCAGATCGTCCGCGAGGAAATGGACCGGGCCGGCGCCATCGAGGTGCTGATGCCCACCCTGCAGCTGGCCGACCTGTGGCGCGAGAGCGGGCGCTATGACGATTATGGCGACGAGATGCTGCGCATCACCGACCGCCACGAGCGCGACCTGCTCTATGGGCCCACCGCCGAAGAGGTGATCACCGAAATCTTCCGGGCCCACGTGAAGAGCTACAAGGACCTGCCGAAGAACTTCTACAACATCCAGTGGAAGTTCCGCGACGAGCGCCGCCCCCGGTTCGGGGTGATGCGCGGGCGGGAGTTCCTGATGAAGGACGCCTATTCCTTCGATATCGACGAGGCTGCCGCCCGCCGATCCTACAACCGCATGTTCGTGGCCTATCTGAACACCTTCGCCCGCCTCGGCCTGAAGGCGGTGCCCATGCGGGCCGACCCCGGCCCCATCGGCGGCGATCTGAGCCACGAATTCATCATCCTGGCCGAGACCGGCGAGAGCCAGGTCTTCTGCCATCGCGACCTGGTGGAAATGCCGCCCCCTGGCGACGTCGACTGGGACGGCGATCTGCAGCCCATCGTCGACCAGCGCACCGCCCTCTATGCGGCCACCGAGGACATGCACGAGCAGGCGCGCTTTGAGTCCGAGGTCGCCGAGTCCGACCGCCTGTCGGCCCGCGGCATCGAGGTCGGCCACATCTTCTATTTCGGTGAGAAGTATTCCAAGCCCATGCGCGCCGTGGTCACCGGGCCTGACGGCCAGGAGCGGCCGATCCATGGCGGCTCCTATGGCGTCGGCGTCTCGCGTCTGGTGGGCGGCATCATCGAGGCCAGCCATGACGAGGCCGGCATCGTCTGGCCCGAGTCCGTGGCGCCGTTCGGCGTGGCGGTGATCAACCTGCGGCCCGGCGACGCGGCGGTGGATCTGGCCTGCGAGCAGGCCTATGGCGCCCTGCGCGACGCCGGCAAGGACCCGCTGCTGGACGACACCGACGAACGGCCCGGCGCCAAGTTCGCCGCCATGGATCTGATCGGCGTGCCCTGGCAGCTGATCATCGGCCCCAAGGGCGTCGCTGAGGGCAAGGTCGAGATCAAGCGCCGCGCCACCGGCGAGCGCCAGTCCCTGCCGCTGGAAGACGCGCTCAAGGCGATCATCGCGTGAGCGGCGTGGCGCCGCCCTTCGGGCGCTGGGAGCGGATGCTCGCCGGCCGATACCTGCGCGCCAAGCGCAGCCAGGGCGGCGTGGCGCTGATCTCGATCATCTCCTTCGTCGGCATCATGCTGGCTGTCGCGGTGCTGATCATCGTCATGTCGGTGATGAACGGCTTCCGGACCGAGCTGCTCGACCGCACCCTCGGCTTCAATGGCCACGTCTTCGTCTCCGGGGGTTCGCTCTACGATCCCGAGGTGCGCACCCTGGCCGGCGAGATCGCCGCCCTGGACGGCGTGACCCAGGCCGCCCCCCTGATCGAGGCCCAGGCCATGGCGCTCGGCCAGGGGCAGATCAGCGGCGCCGTGGTCCGCGGCATCAGCGAGGCTGATCTGCGCCGCACCGAGATCGTGTCGGGCAATATCGTCCGCGGCTCCCTTGAAGGCTTTGGCGAGGGCGAATATGGCGGCGATCTGGTGCTGATCGGCGACCGGCTGGCCGAGACGCTCGGGGTCGGCCCCGGCGATCCGCTGACCCTGATCTCGCCCAGCGGCGGGGCGACGGCCTTTGGCTATACGCCGCAGCGCAAGACCTACACGGTCGGCGGCACCTTCAGCGTCGGCATGAGCGAGTACGACCAGCTCTTCATCTACATGCCCCTGGAGCAGGCCCAGCTGTTCTTCGCCCGCGAGGGCATGGTCGATGTGGTCGAGGTCCGGGTGGACGATCCCGACCGGGCCCCGGCCATGAAGGCGGCGATCGCCGAACTGGCGGGTCCTGTGGCCATCGTCACCGACTGGACCCAGCGCAACGCCAGCTTCTGGAACGCCCTGAAGATCGAGCGCAGCGTCATGCGCCTGATCCTGATGCTGATCGTGGCCATTGCGGCCATGAACATCATTTCGGGCCTGGTTATGCTGGTGAAGAACAAGGGCCGCGACATCGCCATCCTGCGCACCATGGGCGCCGGGCGTGGGGCGATCCTGCGCATCTTCTTCATGGCCGGGGCTTCGGTCGGCGCGCTTGGCACGATCGTGGGCCTGGTGCTTGGGGTGCTGTTCTGCCTGTTCATCGGCCCCATCCAGAACTTCGTGGAATGGGTCACCGGCGCCGAGGTGTTCAGCTCCGACATCTATTACCTGGCCCACATTCCCGCCAAGGTCGACGCCGTCGAGGTGATGATCGTGGTGGGCTGGGCTTTGGCCGTCTCCTTCCTCGCCACCCTGCCGCCGGCCCTGCGGGCGTCGCGTCTCGATCCGGTGGAAGCCCTTCGCTATGAGTGACACCCCCATCCTGTCCGTCCGCGGCCTGGAGCGGACCTATGTCACCGGCGATCGCCGCCTGACGGTGCTGCAAGGCGTCGACATCGACGTGTCGCCAGGCGAGATCGTTGGGCTGATCGGCCCTTCAGGGTCGGGCAAGTCGTCGCTGCTACATGCGGCCGGCCTGCTGGAGCGGCCCAACGCCGGGTCGATCCTGATCGACGGCCGCGACTGTTCGGTCCTGAACGAGCGGGCGCGCACCCGGGTGCGGCTGGCCTCGATCGGCTTCGTCTACCAGTTCCACCACCTGCTGGCGGAGTTCAGCGCCCTGGACAATGTGGCCCTGCCGCTGATGATCGCCGGCGAAAGCCATGAGGCGGCGCGGGCCCGGGCCGGGGTTCTGTTGAGCCAGCTAGGTCTTGGCGAACGGGTGGACCACCAGCCGGCGCAGATGTCGGGCGGTGAACAGCAGCGGGTGGCCATCGCCCGGGCGCTGGCCAACCGGCCGCGGCTGCTGCTGGCCGACGAGCCCACCGGCAACCTAGATCCCAACACCTCGGCCGAGGTGTTCGCCAGCCTTTACGAACTGGTCCGCGAGACCGGGGTGGCGGCGCTGATCGCCACCCACAATCTCGAACTGGCCCGTCACATGGACCGCGTCCTGGCGCTCAAGGACGGTCACCTGGAGCCGCAGTCGATCTTCTAGGCTTCATCGGCCTGGAAGGTGGTCGACCCGTCGGCGCCGATGATCGCGCCGGGGTTGTGGGCCACCTCCCACACATGGCCGTCGGGGTCGGCGAAGTAGCCGGAATAGCCGCCCCAGAAAACCGGCTCAGGCGGCTTCAGCGCCTTGGCCCCAGCCGCCAGCGCCTGGGCGAACATGGCGTCCACCTCCTCGCGGGAGCGGCCGTTGATGGCGATGGTGACGCCGCTGAAGCGCCCGTCGATCGGATGCCTGGCGTCCTCAGCCAGGGCCTCGCGGCCAAACAGCCCCAGGGCCAAGCCCGGCAACTGATAGAAACACACGCTGTCGTGCGCGCTGACCGGGGTCCAGCCGAGGCCGTCTTCGTAGAAGGCGCGCGCCCGGGGAAGATCGTCCACGCCGAGGGTGATCAGGCTGAGGCGTTGGTCCATGGCGGGGCTCCAAGAGGTGTTCACAGGTGGGTTGACAGGGGAGAACAAAACCAGAATAAGAACATATATGGAACATCCACAAGGGGCTGCGTGATGATCATTCTTCTGGCGCGGGAATCGCTGGCATTTGTCGCTGTGGCGAGCTTCGTAGGTATGGTCTGTCAGTTCGCGTTTCTGGTCGGCTGACGGGGCGGGGCCATGGCTCGCGTGTCGGAGGCTCGAATGCAACAGCAGCAGGATGGCGGGTTCGTGCACCTTCGGGTGCGCTCAGCCTATTCGCTGCTGGAAGGGGCCATCAAGGCGGACGCCGTCGGCGCCCTGGCCGCGGCCCACGACATGCCCGCCGTCGCCCTGACCGACCGCACCAACCTCTATGGGGCGCTGGAGTTTTCCGTCGCCACCCAGGGGCAGGGGGTTCAGCCCATTGTCGGCTGCGCCCTGGCGGTGACCGGCATTGGTGATCGCCAACCGGAAAAATGGGCGCGGACGCCCACGATCGTGCTCCTGGCCCAGAGCGAGGCGGGCTATCTCAATCTCTCGCGCCTGTCGTCCATGGCCTATATCGACAGTGTCGGCGGCGTCGAAGAGCCGGCGGTGGCCTGGGCCAAGGTGGTTGAGCACGCCGAGGGGCTGATCCTGCTCTCGGGCGGCTGGGACGGTCCGGTCGATCCCCTGATGGCGGCGGGCAAGACGGCCGAGGGCCGCGCGGCCCTGGAGGAGATGCTGCGCGTCTTCGGCGATCGCTTCTATGTGGAGCTTCAGCGCCACGGCCTGTCGGCCCAGGCCTTGGCCGAGCCGGAGCTGGTGGCCTTCGCCTATGAGCGCGACGTGCCCCTGGTGGCGACCAACGACGCCTATTTCGCCAAGCAGGACATGCACCTGGCCCACGATGCGCTGCTGTGCATCGCCGATGGCGCCTTTGTCGGCCAGGATGAGCGCCGACGGGTCAGCCAGGAGCACTGGTTCAAGCCGGCCGCCGACATGCGCGCCCTGTTCGCCGACCTGCCGGAGGCCTGCGACAACACCCTCGATATCGCCCGGCGCTGCGCCTTCATGGTCCGCAAGCGTGATCCGATCCTGCCGCGCTTCCCCACCGAAGGCGACCGCACCGAGGCCGACGAACTGGCCCACCAGGCCCGGGAGGGCCTCAAGGGTCGCATCGCCCGCGGCCAGGCCAGTCACGCCCCGGAGGCGGAGTATTTCGAGCGGCTGGAACGGGAGATCGGGGTCATCACCCAGATGGGCTTCCCCGGCTACTTCCTGATCGTTGCGGACTTCATCAAGTGGGCCAAGGCGCACGATATTCCGGTGGGCCCGGGGCGGGGTTCGGGCGCGGGCTCCCTGGTGGCCTATTCCCTGACCATCACCGACCTGGACCCCCTGCGCTACGGCCTGCTGTTCGAGCGCTTCCTGAATCCTGAGCGGGTCTCCATGCCCGACTTCGACATCGACTTCTGCCAGGACCGGCGGGAAGAGGTGATCAGCTATGTCCAGCAGCGCTATGGCCGGGACCGGGTGGCGCAGATCATCACCTTCGGCACCCTGCAGGCCCGGGCCGTGCTGCGTGACGTAGGCCGGGTGCTGCAATTGCCGCTGGGCCAGGTGGATCGCCTGGCCAAGATGGTGCCGGCCAATCCCGCCAATCCGGTGACGCTGGCCAAGGCCATCGAGATCGAGCCGCGGTTGCGACAAGCGCGCGAAGAGGACGAAGCAGTGTCGCGTCTGCTGGACGTGGCGCTCCGTCTGGAGGGCCTCTACCGCAACGCTTCGACCCACGCGGCGGGCCTCGTGATCGCAGACAGGCCGCTGACCGAACTCACGCCGCTCTATCAGGATCCCCGTTCGGACCTGCCGGCCACCCAGTTCAATATGAAGTGGGTGGAAAGTGCGGGGTTGGTGAAGTTCGACTTCCTCGGCCTCAAGACGCTTACGGTTATCAACCGGGCCATGCAGTACTTGGTGCAACGTGGGGCGGGCTTCCCGCTTGCTGATTTGCCGTTGGACAATACGCCGGCCTACGACGTGATGGCCCAGGGCCACACGGTGGGCGTCTTCCAGCTTGAAGGTCAGGGGATGCGTGACACCCTGCGTCAGCTCAGGCCAACGTCGCTCGAAGAGGTGACCGCGCTCATTTCCCTTTATCGGCCGGGGCCGATGGACTCGATCCCTGAGTATGTCGACTGCAAGTCTGGCCGCAAACCGGTGGATGTATACCATCCGCTGCTTGAGCCGGTGCTGTCGGAGACGTACGGCGTTATCGTCTACCAAGAGCAGGTGATGCAGATCGCTCGCATCATGGCGGGATACTCTCTTGGCGAGGCCGACCTCCTGCGCCGGGCCATGGGTAAGAAGAAAAAGGAGGAGATGGACCAGCAACGCGCTCGCTTCGGCGCGGGCGCCGCTGAGCGCGGCGTCGACAAGGGCCTGGCCGACATGCTGTTCGAGGCCATGGCCAAGTTCGCGGGCTATGGTTTTAACAAGTGTCACGCGGCGCCCTATGCGCTGCTCAGCTACCAGACGGCCTGGCTGAAGGCGAACGCGCCGGTCGAGTTCTTCGCCGCCTCCATGAGCCTGGATATCGCCAACACCGACAAGCTGGCGGTCTTCTACCAGGACGCCAAGCGGTTCGGCGTAAAGGTCCGGGCGCCCGACATCAACGCCTCGGGCGCGGACTTCGAGGTCGAGGCCGGCGAGGTGCTCTACGCCCTGGGCGGCATACGCAATGTCGGCCTGGCGGCCATGGAGCATGTGGTCGAGACCCGCCGGGAAGGCGGTCCCTTCCGCGACATCTTCGACTTCGTCGAGCGGGTCGATCCGCGCCATGTGAACAAGCGCACCTTCGAGACCCTGGCGCGGGCCGGGGCCTTCGACTCCATTCACCCCAACCGGGCCCAGCTGGCGGCGGCGTCCGACAGCCTGATCGCCTATGCCCAGAGCATGGCCGCCGACCGCGCCTCGGCCCAGGCCAGCCTGTTTGGCGGCGACCAGGCCGGCGTGGGCCGTCCCCGCATGCCGCGGGCCGACATGTGGACGCCGGTCGAGCGCCTGGACGAGGAGCTGTCGGCCGTCGGCTTCTATCTCTCGGGCCACCCTTTGGAGGACATGGTGCCGGCCCTGCGTCGCCGCCGCACCGAGCTGCTGACCGATGTCATCGTCCGGGCCGAGGCCGGCGCCGAGGTGTTCCGCATGGCCGGCGTCGTGCGGCGCAAGCAGGAACGGGCCTCCCAGTCCAGCGGCGAGAAGTTCGCCTTCGTCACCCTGTCCGATCCGACCGGGGAGTATGAGGTGCTGTTCCCGCCGGAATCCCTGCGTCGCTGCCGCGACGTGCTGGAGCCGGGACGGGCGGTCTCCATCAAGGTCCGGGCCAAGGCCCGGGACGGGGAGGTGCGGTTCTTTGGCGACGACGCCGAGCCTGTGGAAAAGGCGATCGAGAACGCCGTCGCCGGTCTTCGGGTGCATCTGGCGCCCCGCAGCGCCGAGATCGACGCCTTGAAGCGCAGGCTGGAAAGCGCAGCCAACAGCCGGGGCGGGGAGATCATCCTGACCGCGCCGGTGGAGGGGGGCCGTGAGGTGGAGCTGAAGCTGCCGGGCCGCTTCACCCTGGACGGGTCGGTTCGCGGCGCCCTGAAGACCTCGCCCGGCGTCCTCTATGTGGAGGACATCTGAGCCCGCCTGCTCGAAGAGATTTGGCCAAGCTGCGCATCAGGCTTGCTTTTTCCGGCGTCTGAGCCTATCTCGCGGCCCATCACACACGCAGGCGTTCGGCGACCGACGGGGAGACATCCCAGAGGTTTCCGTTCCGGGCTCCCAAAAGGGGTTTTGGCTTGCGGAGGCATACCGGAAAAAGGAGCCATTCAATGGCGCTGCCCGACTTCACCATGCGTCAGCTTTTGGAAGCTGGCGCCCACTTCGGTCACCAGACCCACCGCTGGAACCCGAAGATGGAGCGCTACATCTTCGGCGCTCGCTCGAACATTCACATCATCGACCTGTCGCAGACCATTCCCCTGCTGCATCAGGCCCTGGTCAAGGCCCGCGACGTGGCCGCCGGCGGCGGTCGCATCCTGTTCGTCGGCACCAAGCGCCAGGCGTCCGATCCCGTGGCGACGGCGGCCAAGCGCTGCGCCCAATACTATGTGAACCACCGCTGGCTGGGCGGCACGCTCACCAACTGGCGCACCGTGTCGGGCTCGATCGCCCGCCTGCGCGAGCTGGAAGGCCTGCTGGAAGGCGAAGGCGTCGGCCGCGGCAAGAAGGAGCTGCTGCAGCTCACCCGTGAGCGCGACAAGCTCGAACTGTCCCTGGGCGGCATCAAGGATATGGGCGGCATCCCCGACCTGATGTTCGTGATCGACACCAACAAGGAAGCGATCGCCATCCAGGAAGCCCGGAAGCTCAACATTCCGGTGATCTCGATCCTGGACACCAACTGCGATCCGGCCGGCATCACCTATCCGATCCCGGGCAATGACGACGCCGCCCGCGCGCTGCAGCTCTATTGCGACCTGATGGCTGACGCCATTCTCGACGGCCTCACCGCCGGCCAGGTCGCTTCGGGCGTGGACCTGGGCGCCTCGGAAACGCCGATGGAGCCGGTCCTGGCCCAGACGGCCGCCGCCGAGGCTCCGGCCCAGGCTGCTGCGCCGGCCGAAGGCGAGCCCGCCGCTCAATCGTAATTCGCCAGGCCCCGGTCACCGGGGCGCTGACGTTGCGATATCAAACTGTGACGGCTGGGCTCCATATGTGGCCCAGCCGTTGATTCTAACCGAAGGAGCCGACCCATGGCGGAAATCACCGCTGCGCTGGTCAAAGAACTGCGCGAGAAGTCCGGCGCAGGCATGATGGACTGCAAGAAGGCCTTGCAGGAAAACGGCGGCGACGTCGATGCGGCCATGGACTGGCTGCGCACCAAGGGCCTGTCCAAGGCCGCCAAGAAGTCTGACCGCGCTGCCGCCGAAGGCCTCGTGGCCGCCGCCGCGCGCAATGACGGCGCCGGCATGACCGGCGTGCTGGTCGAGCTGAACGCCGAGACCGACTTCGTCGCCCGCAACGAGCTGTTCCAGGGCGCGGCCAAGGACGTCGCCCAGGTGGCTCTGGACGTCGAAGGCGTCGAGGCGATCTCCGCGGCCAAGACGGCCAAGGGCGAAGTGGTCTCCGACGTGATCACCAATCTGATCGCGACCATCGGCGAGAACATGATGCTGCGTCGCGCCGCCCGCATGAGCGTGCCGGCAGGCGCCGTGGCCAGCTATGTCCACGCCGCCGCTGCGCCGGACCTCGGCCGCATCGGCGTGCTCGTGGCCCTGGAAGGCGCCGGAGACCAGGCCAAGCTGCAGGAGGTGGGTCGCAAGATCGCCATGCACGTGGCGGCCACCAACCCGCTGTCGCTGTCCACCGACGACCTCGACCCCGAGGCCGTGGAGCGCGAAAAGGCGATCTTCACCGAGCAGGCGCTCGCCTCGGGCAAGCCCGCCGGCGTGGTCGAGAAGATGGTCGAAGGTCGCATTCGGAAGTTCTACGAAGAAGTGGTTCTGCTGAAGCAGGCCTTCGTCATGAACCCCGACCAGACCATCGAGCAGCTGATCGCCGAACTGGCCAAGGAAACCGGCGCGCCCGTGACCATGAAGGGGTTCGTGCGCTTCGGTCTGGGTGAGGGCGTCGAGAAGAAGGTCGATGACTTCGCCGCGGAGGTGGCTCAACTGAGCGGTCAGGCGTAGAACCTCACGCAACCACAACATGGGGGCGCGGCCGCGTTCGACGCGCGCCGCGCCCTTGCGTTATCTTGCCTGAGTCAGATTCGGAAAGCCGCGCCGATGCCCGAAACCCTTCCTAGCCTTCGTTACAAGCGGATCCTGCTCAAGGTGTCAGGCGAGGTCCTGATGGGAGAGCAGGGTTTCGGCATCGATCCCAATACTCTTGAGGCCGTGGCGGAGGATATCGCCGAGGTTGTCAGCCACGGGGTCGAGCTCTGCTTGGTGATCGGCGGCGGCAACATCTTCCGCGGCGTCTCCCTGGCGGGCAAGGGCATGGAGCGCTCCAGCGCCGACTATATGGGCATGCTGGCCACGGTGATGAACGCCCTGGCCCTGCAGGGCGCGCTGGAAAAGGTCGGGGTCTTCACCCGCGTCCAGTCGGCCATCCCCATGGACGCCGTCTGCGAACCCTACATCCGCCGCCGCGCCATGCGGCATCTGGAAAAGGGCCGGGTGGTGATCTTCGCCGCCGGCCTCGGCGCGCCGTTCTTCACCACCGACACCCCGGCCGCCCTGCGCTCGGCCGAAATGGGCTGCGAGGCCCTGTTCAAGGGCACCAGCGTCGATGGAGTCTATACGGCCGACCCCAAGAAGGCGCCGGACGCCGTCCGCTACGAAACGCTCAGCTACCACGATGTGCTGGCCCAGGACCTGCGGGTCATGGACGCTTCGGCCATCGCGCTGATGCGCGACAACCAGATCCCGATCGTGGTGTTTTCGATCCGCGAACGGGGCAATTTCCTGAAGGTGCTGAAGGGCCAGGGCGTCTTTACGACGATCGCCTGACCCTCTCGCGCCCCCACGTTCGAACCACGATTGGAGGAGCCCCATGGCCGCCGCAGAGAAGCCGGTTCTTGCGAGTTACAAAGATCGCATGGACAAGGCCGTCATCGCCCTGAAGGAAGAATTCGCCTCCCTGCGCACTGGCCGGGCCTCGGCCGGGCTCCTCGACCAGGTGATGGTCGACGCCTATGGCTCCACCGTGCCGATCAGCCAGGTGGCCGCAGTCAGCGTGCCGGAACCGCGGATGCTGACCGTCAGCGTCTGGGACAAGGGCGTCGCCGTCTCGGTGGAGAAGGCGATCCGCAATTCCGGCCTCGGCCTCAACCCCGTGGTCGATGGCCAGACCCTGCGCATCCCGATCCCGCCGCTGACCGAGGAACGCCGCAAGGATCTGGTGAAGGTCGCCGGCAAATACGCCGAGCAGCAGAAGGTGGCCGTGCGCAACATCCGTCGCGACGCCAATGACGACCTGAAGCGCGCGGAAAAGGACGGCGTCATCAGCCAGGACGAACAGAAGCGCATGGAGGGCGAGGTCCAGAAGTTCACCGATGAGGCGGTGAAGCGGGTGGACGAAGCCTTGAAAGTCAAAGAACAAGAGATCATGCAGGTCTGATCGTCGGTCTGTCGGCAAAGGACGCACGAGGAACCCCATGGCCCGCAGCCCCGAGCCGAACGCCGCCGCGCCGGCCGCCGAACCTTCGGCGGGCGAGGGCTTGCATGTGGCCCTGGTCATGGACGGCAACGGCCGCTGGGCCAAGCGCCGGGGCCTGCCGCGCAGCCTGGGCCACCGGGCGGGCGTGGAAGCCCTGAAGCGGACCGTGGCCGCCGCGCCCGAGTTCAACATCCGCCACCTGACGGTCTTCGGCTTCTCCACGGAAAACTGGAGCCGGCCGGCCACCGAGGTGGCGGAGCTGATGGCCCTGCCACGCCGCTATTTCGAAAGTGATCTTGGTCGGCTGGAGCGGGAAGGCGTCCGCGTCCGCGTCATCGGGCGCCGGCAAGGGCTGAACCCCGACCTGATCGAGATCATCGAAGAGGCCGAGCGGCGCACGGCCGGCAATGACAGCTTCTTCCTGCAGGTGGCCTTCAACTATGGCGGCCAGGCCGATCTCACCGACGGCGCCCGGCGCTTCGCCGAGGATGTGGCCGCCGGCCGGATCGCGCCGGCGGATCTGACCGAGGCGCGGTTCGCCGCCTATCTGTCCACCGCCGCCGCCCCGCCGCCGGATCTGATCGTGCGGCCGTCCGGCGAGCAGCGGCTTTCGAACTTCCTGTTGTGGGAGGCGGCCTATTCCGAGCTCGTCTTCCAGGACGTGCTGTGGCCCGACTATGGTCCTGAGCATCTCAAGGCCGCCATCGCCGAGTATCGCACCCGCGACCGGCGCTATGGCGGCGCCGTGGCTGATGACGCCCTTGCCGCCGGCTAAACAGTTCGACTGGTCCAATCTCGCGATCCGCGCCGCCTCGGCCCTGGTGCTGGTGCCGGCGACCGTGGCGGCGGTGTGGTTCGGGGCCTGGCCCTTCCTGCTGCTGATCTCGGTCGGCGTGGCGCTTCTGGCCATCGAGTGGGCGGGGATGACGGCGCCCAAGGCCCCGATCCGGGTGCTGAGCACGGTGCTGGTCGGCGTGCTCGCCGGGGTGTTCCTGATCTATCTGCGCTATGTGCCCCAGATCGGAAGAGCACACGTCTGAACTCCAGTCACGTCGTAATCTCGTATGCCGTCGTCTGCTGGAAAAAACAAAAGATAGAAGGCGTG
>CALEOQ010000294.1 GCA_937910255.1 uncultured Caulobacteraceae bacterium
GCGATCGGCTATGTGGCCTGGCCTAGCACCGACTTCTTCGCCGATCCGCAGGCCGCCCGCGAGGCCGCCATCCTTGGGGAAATCCTGCGTCTGCGCCTGGTGGAAGAGCTGCGCGAAAGCCAGGGCGCGACCTATTCCCCCTCGGTCAACTACAACCACTCCTATGTCTGGACCGGCTGGGGCTACGTCTCGGCGAGCGTGGAGATTCCGCCGGACGGGCTTGACGCCTTCTTCGCCGACGTAGCCGAGATCGCCGACGATCTTCGCCGCAACCCCGTGGGTGACGATGAACTGGAGCGCGCGCGTCAACCGAGGCTGGAGCGCATCGAGCGCGCACGGGTGGGCAACGACTATTGGCTGAGCGAGCTGGCTCGCACCCAGACGGACCCCCGCCGGCTGGAGGCCATCCGCGCTGTCATCCCGGGCACCGAACGGGTGAGCGCCGCCGACGTGCAGCGCGCGGCCGAGCGGATCCTTTCGCCCGACCGCACCTGGAAGATCGAAGTGGTCCCGGAGAGCTAAAGCCCTTTAGTAGACCGTGCCGCCGACGCCACCGTCGAGGCTCAGCGCCATGGAGGATGAGGACTCCGAATATTCCTCTTCCTCGCGATAGGCGGTGTAGGTCTCGGTGCTGACCATGGTCAGGATCTTGATGCCGGCTCCGAAGCGACGGAGCAGCGAGCGCTCGTTGCAATCGCGGGCCGGCTTCTGCGGACGGCAGGTCACCTGGCCGCCAGGGGCGTGATAGAGAGCTTCGCCCTTGGCGCAGACCAGCGACTGGCCGCCGGAGAAGTCCACCTGGCCGGAATATTCGGCGATGGTCGCCTGCAGGCGTGTGCCCGCCAGGCAGCGATAGAGTTCGCCATCGAAAATGTCGCGGACCTCACGCTCGGGAAAGAGCTGGGCGGCCGGGTGCGGCGACTGGCGATCGTCAATGCAGACGGCCTGGATCACCACGCGGCGGGTGCGCGAGCGGGTCGCCTCATAGGCCGTGCGCTTCATCTTGCGACCGCCCTCGACGTTCAGACCCTGGATGAGGCCGGTGGCCACGGGCGGCGAATAGTAGCCGCCACCGCCGCCACCGCCGTAATAGACGGCCGAACCTGCGCCGGCGCCTGCGCCCCGGTCGTCGGGTCGCGCTGAACGCCCGATCCGTGGTGTGAAGGCGCGCGATGAGGCCGACGACAACCGCAATGGCGTGCGGGGTTTCGGCTCCGATACGCCGGCCTTCCTGCTACGGCCCACGCCGACCCGCGAAGACTGAAAATCAGACGCAGGTTGGAGCTCGGCCTTAACGGCTCGTTCGGCTCTCCCCGCTAACCTCTGTTCGACGAATAAGGGGAATATCTGCGGTCCCGAAAGGCGACAGCGGAGGGCGGGGAAGACGACAAATGTCTCAAGAAGTCGAGACCAAGCTCCGAGGGCCAGAAGGCTTCAACTTGGCGCGCAAGGCCATCGAACAGATGGAACGCCACGGAATCTGGCCGACAGCGGTCAATTTCGAACTCTGGGTCAATTATCTGGCTGACCCCGATGGGGCGCTTGGCCAGGAAATCACCCGCCTGCTGGAGATCGGCGACGCCTTCACCGATTCCGTCAGCGAGGGACTGGCCGCCCTTTACCTGCCCAAGGCGAAGCTCAACGATCAGATCCGCGACACCGGCGATCAGTTGAGCCGCGAGCTGGCCTCGGTTTCCGCGGCCATCAATTCAGCCAAGAAATCCAGCGAAGCCTACGGCCTGACCCTGGCCAGCGCCTCGCAGTCCCTCACCGCCGAAGCCGGGATCGCCAGCCTGGAAGCCACGGTGAAAACCCTGGCCGGCGCCACCCAGCGGGTGCAGGCCGAGAACAAGTCCCTGGAGCGGCGCCTCAGCGAGTCGTCCAGCGAGGTGGCGCGGCTGCGCGAGCACCTGGAACAGGTGCGCCGCGACGCCACCACCGACGGGCTCACCAACCTGGCCAACCGCAAGGCCTTTGACGAAGAACTCGAGCGCGCCTGCCAGGAGGCTGACGCCACCGGTCACAGCCTGACCCTGGCCCTGATCGATATCGACCACTTCAAGGGCTTCAACGACACCTGGGGCCACCAGACCGGCGATCAGGTGATCCGCTATGTCGCCAGCGTCATTGGCCGGTTGGGCGCCACGCCGCGCCTGGCGGCCCGCTATGGCGGTGAGGAATTCGCCATCATCTTCCCCGGCGAGGACCACCACGCCGCCTTCACGACCCTGGAAGAGATTCGCCAGGAGATCGCCTCGCGGGTGCTGAAGCGGCGTTCGACCAACGAGGACCTGGGCAAGATCACCGTATCGGCCGGTTTCGCCGAACGGCGGCCCGGCGAAAGTGGGCATAATGTGATGGAGCGGGCCGACGGCGCCCTCTATGCCTCCAAGCATGGCGGCCGCAATCTGGTGAGCATGGCCGATCCCATCCCCAATGCGGCCTGAAGCGGCGCCAACCATTCCCTCCTTGGCTGACGCCGCGTAGGTTCCTCCAGGATCGCGGCCAACGCGACACTGTACGGAGGACGCCATGACCTATCAGAAGATCAAGACCTCGATCGCCGAGGGCGTGGCCGTCGTCACCCTGTCTGATCCAGGCACGCTGAACGCCGCAGGTCTCGACCTGATGGCCGAACTGCAGGACGCCATGGACGGCTTCGCCAAGCCGGAGTCCGGCGTGCGCTGCGTGGTCATCACCGGCGAGGGTCGAGGCTTCTGCTCAGGCGCCAACCTGTCGGGCCGCGCCGATCCTGCGCCGGCCGCCGCCAGCCCGGAGCCGCCGGATTCCGGCTCGGCCCTGGAGCGGGTCTACAACCCCTTCGTCACCGGCCTTCGCAACTATCCGATCCCCATCGTCACCGCGGTGAACGGGGCTGCGGCCGGCATCGGCTGCTCCCTGGCCCTGATGGGCGACCTGATCGTGGCCGGCGAGAGCGGCTACTTCCTGCAGGCCTTCCGCCGCATCGGCCTCGTGCCCGATGGCGGGGCGACCTATCTGCTCAGCCGCTTGGTTGGCAAGGCCCGGGCCATGGAGCTGACCCTGCTGGGCGAAAAACTGCCGGCGCGCACAGCCCTGGAGTGGGGTCTGATCAACCGCTGCGTCCCCGACGCCGAGCTGATGCCCACCGCCATGGAGCTGGCCCGCGCCCTGGCCGACGGCCCCAAGGCCCTGGGCTTCATCCGCAGGCTGGTCTGGGACGGTCTGGACGCCGAATGGGCCGAGCAACTGCACGCCGAACGGATCGTGCAGCGGGACGCCGGCCGCACCGAAGACTCCCGCGAGGGCGTCATCGCCTTTCTGGAAAAGCGGCCGGCCAAATTCCAGGGCCGCTAAGCCTCAGGAGTCCAGTTCGGCGTCCTGCGGCACGATGGTGACGCTCTCACCGCAGCCGCAGGCGTCGGTCTCGTTGGGATTGCGGAAGACGAACTTGGACGACAGCTTGGTGGTCTCGTAGTCGATCACCGTTCCGATCAGGAAGAGCACGGCCTTGGGCTCGATCAGGATGGTGACGCCCTTGTCCTGCACGACTTCGTCCATGGGATCGGCCGTCTCGGCATATTCCAGGACGTATTCCTGTCCGGCGCAGCCGCCGTTCTTCACCCCGACCCGCAGGCCGGCATAGGGCTTTTCCGCCCGCGCCATGATCTCCTGCACCCGGGCCGCAGCCGTCTCCGTCAAGGAGACCACCTGGGGCCGGGGACGGCGCGCGCGGGGGGCTGGCGTGATGCTGAGGTTTTCCATGATCAGAATATGGGGTCAGAACATGTTCAATTGAAGCTTGGCCTCGTCCGACATCCGCGAGGGATCCCATGGCGGATCAAAGACCAGCTCGACATTGCAGGATTTGAGGCCGGGAATCTCCATCACCGCGTCCTGCACCCAGCCGGGCATCTCGCCAGCCACCGGGCAACCGGGCGCGGTCAGGGTCATGTCGATGGCCACGTCCTTCTGGTCTGAGACATCGACCTTGTAGATGAGGCCGAGCTCGTAGATGTCCACCGGGATTTCCGGGTCATAGACCGACTTCAGCTTGTCGATCAGCTGGTCGGTCAGGGCGTCTAGCTCCGCTTTTGACAGCGGCGCAGCGTCCTCAGTGTGGGTGGGGGCGTCATCCATGGCGTTCACGCGAAAAAGGTTTGGGTCTTGGAAAGGGATTGGACGAAGGCGTCGATGTCGGCCTCGGTATTGTAGAGCCCGATGGAAGCCCGGGCGCTGGAGGTCACCCCGAAACGCCGCATGAGCGGCTCGGCGCAGTGGGTGCCGGCGCGGACCGCGACGCCGTAGCGGTCGAGAATCTGGGCCACGTCGTGGGCGTGGGCGCCCTCCATCATGAAGGACAGGATGGCCCCCTTACCCGGCGCCTCGCCGATGACGCGCAGCCAGTTGGCGCCGGCCAGACCCTCCATCATGTGGTCATAGAGACGCGCCTCATGGGCGGCGATGGCCGGACGGTCCAGACCGTTCAGCCATTCGATCGCCGCCCCCAGGCCGATGGCCTCGATGATCGGCGGGGTGCCCGCCTCGAACCGATGGGGCGGATCGGCATAGGTGATGGCCTCTTCGGTCACCAGACCGATCATCTCCCCGCCCCCCTGATAGGGCGGCAGGTCGGCCAGCCGCTCGGCCTTGCCATAGAGGATGCCGATACCGGTCGGGCCGTAGAGCTTGTGGCCGGAGAAGACATAGAAGTCGGCGTCGATCGCCTTCACGTCCACCGGCTGGTGGACGATGGCCTGGCAGCCGTCCACCAGCACCAGGGCGCCGGCCTCATGGGCCATGCGGGTCATGTCCATGGCCGGATTGACCGTGCCCAGCACGTTGGACATGTGGCTGAAGGCGACGATCCGGGTGCGCGGCCCCAGCATCTGGCGGAAGGCGTCCAGATCCAGTTCGCCCGTCTCCGTCACCGGGACAAACCGTAGGACCACCCCCAGACGCTCACGCAGGAAGTGCCAGGGCACGATATTCGCGTGGTGCTCCATCTGGGTGAGCAGGATCTCGTCGCCGGCCGACAGGGTCCCGGCCAGGCCCGCCGCCACCAGATTGATCGCCTCGGTGCCGCCCTTGGTGAAGACGACCTCGCCCTCACCGGCGTTGATGAAAGCCGCCACCGAACGGCGGGCGGCCTCATAGGCCTCAGTGGTTTCATTGGCCAGCGTGTGCAGGCCCCGGTGAACGTTGGCGTAGGAATGCGTCATCGCCCCGGTCATGGCCTCGATCACGGCCCGCGGCTTCTGGGCCGAGGCTGCGGAGTCCAGATAGACCAGCGGCTTGCCATTCACCTGACGCTGCAGGATGGGGAACTGCGCCCGCACGGTGTCCACGTCGAAGGCCATCAGGCGATCCGCCCGTCTTGCGCCCAGGACCGCAGGCGTTCGCGCACGGCCTCAGTCTCGATCCGGTCGATCACCTCGCCGATGAAGGCTTCGGTGAGCATGGCCCGCGCCACATCCTCGGGCATGCCCCGCTGACGGGCGTAGAACAGGGCGTCCTCGTCCAGGGCGCCGACCGTGTTGCCGTGGGCGCAGGCCACGTCGTCGGCGAAGATCAGCAGTTCGGGCTTGGCGTCCACCTCGGCCCGATCCGACAGGACCAGCGCATGGTGGCCCATGCGCGCATCGGTGCGGTCGGCGCCGGGGCTGACCGTGATCCGCCCCTGGAAGACGGCCCGGGCCTGGTCATCGACCACGCCCTTGATCAGCTGATCTGTGGTCCCGTCGGCGCCGGCGTGGTTCACCGCGCTGGTCAGGTCGGCATGGCCGCGGCCGCGCACCCGATAGGCGCCGTCCATCCGCACGGCGGCGTCTTGGCCGGGATGGGTGACGCGGGTCTCCAGCCGCTGGCGCTTGGCGCCGGTGGTGAGCGTGGTCTGGGCCAGCCGAGCCCGGGGGGCGAGGTCCACCGTGGCGGTGCTGACGCTGACCGCGTCCTCGTCATCCTGGGCCAGGATGATCCGCTCCAGGACGGCGTCCTCGGCCAGATCGACGGCCAGGTTCGCATCGGCCAGATAGCCCGCCGCCAGGCCCTCATAGGACTCCAGCAGGGTCAGACGCGCCCCGGCGCCCAGGCTGATCGAGAGGCTCGCCCCATGGGCCGTCTCTGCGGTCGCCGAGACGAAGCGAAGGCGAAGGGTCCGTGTCTCACCCGGGGCCAGCCGCAGAAGGCCTGCGTCGCCGAGCACCCGGCCGTTGACCACGGCGATCTCAGCCTCGCCCAGGTCGCCGAACGGACCAGGCTTAGCCGGCGCAGCCGCCGTCGGCGACGGCGCAGGCAGTTCGCGGATCAGGGCGCGCAGGTCGGTCCAGCGCCAGTCTTCGTCACGACGGCTGGGCAGTTGGGCGACGTCGCGGTCGCGCAGGGCGGCGGCGAGGGTCAAGCGGCCCTCGCATACTTGTCATAGCCTTCGCGCTCCAACTCGTGGGCCAGCTCCGGCCCGCCGGACGCGGCGATGCGCCCCGCGGCCAGGACGTGGACCTTGTCGGGGCGGATATAGTCCAGCAGGCGCTGGTAGTGGGTGATCACCAGCATGGCGCGATCAGGGCTGCGCAGGGCGTTGACCCCGTCGGCGACGATCTTCAGGGCGTCGATATCGAGGCCGGAATCGGTTTCGTCGAGGATCAGCAGGCGGGGCGAAAGCATCGCCATCTGAAAGATTTCCATCCGCTTCTTCTCACCGCCCGAGAAGCCGACATTCAGCGGGCGCTTGAGCATGTCGAAGTCGATCTTGAGCTGGCCAGCCACTTCGCGGGCGCGCTTGAGGAATTCCGGGGCGCTGACCTCGGCCTCGCCGCGGGCCTTGCGCTGGGCGTTCATCGCCGTGCGGATGAAGGTCATGGCCGGCACGCCGGGGATTTCCAGCGGGTATTGGAACGACAGGAAGAGGCCCCGGGCGGCCCGTTCGTCCGGCTCCAGCGCCAGCAGGTCCTCGCCGTCCAGGGTCGCGGTTCCCTCCGTCACCTCATAGCCCTGACGGCCGGTCAGGACGTAGGATAGGGTCGACTTGCCCGCGCCATTGGGACCCATGATGGCGTGGACCTCGCCCGCCGGCAGGTCGAGGGTCAGGCCCTTCAGGATCTCGGCCTCGGCGACACGGGCATGCAGGTTGTTGATCGACAGCATCAGCGGGTCTCGTCAGCCAGGAATTGGGCCATGATCAGCAGGGCGTCCTCGACGCTCTCGGCGAACTGCTGCTTGCGCGGCGCCGCCGAGGTGGTGGCGTTGCGCTTGTCGGCGGCGGTGACGCTGACGCGGCCGTCTTCGAAATAGGCGGCGATGCGATAATCCGCATGGTCCAGGGTCACCGTGTAGCGACGTCGCTCCAGCATCAGGTCACGCGCGGCGAGGAACTCGGCGTCCTGGCCCAGAGCCGCCTCCAGCGCCTCGGCGCGGCCGAGATCTTCGGCCTGGCGCTGCATCTCGGCTTCCTCGCGGGCGCGGCGCTCGTTTTCGCGGCGCGTGAGTTCGGCTTCGAAGGCGGCTTTGAGGGTCATCAATTTGGTCCGGCTTGGTTCCTGGGTCATCCGACGGACCCTTCCAGAGAGATGGCGACCAGCTTCTGGCCTCCACCGCAAATTCCATCGGCAGGGTTTGCAGCACGTCCTTGACGAAACCGTTGACCAGCAGCTGGACCGCCTCCTCCTGGGAGAGGCCCCGCTGCATCACATAGAAGAGCTGGTCGTCGGACAGGCGGGTGGTGGTGGCCTCGTGCTCGAAAACCGACTGGCCGTTGCGGGCCTCGATATAGGGCACGGTGTGGGCCGCGCTCTCCTTGCCGATCAGCAGGCTGTCGCACTGGGTGAAGTTGCGCGCGCCCTTGGCCTTGGGGTGGGCCGAAACCAGGCCGCGATAGGTGTTGGACGAGCGGCCCGCCGAAATCCCCTTGGAGATGATCCGCGAGCGGGTCCCCTCCCCCAGATGGATCATCTTGGTGCCGGTATCGGCCTGCTGGCGGCCATTGGTGATGGCGATGGAATAGAACTCACCGACGCCGTCATTGCCGCGCAGGACGAAGGACAGATCGGAAGAGCACACGCCTGAACTCCAGTCACGACGAAATTCCGTATGCCGCCCTCTGCTTTCTAAAAAACACC
>CALEOQ010000295.1 GCA_937910255.1 uncultured Caulobacteraceae bacterium
CTCGGACCATATTACTCCTCCGCACCCTAGTCCTCCTCGTGCAGGGGTACTCCGTGCACAGTTACGATCACTTGTGTTATTTTTTTTTTTTTCCAGCCGACGACGGCATACGAGATTACGACGTGCCTGGAGTTCAGCCGTGTGCTCTTCCGATCTGGCCAGGCCGTGGGTGAGGCTGCGGAAATAGAGGCCCGTCCCACCGACCAGGATCGGGCTTGCGCCGCGGCCGCGGATGTCGGCGATGATCGGCAGGGCCGCCCGACGCCAGGCGCCGACGGACCAGGCCTCGCCCCCATCGGCCACCCCGAACAGGTGGTGCGGCGCCTGGGCCATCTCCTCCAGCGTAGGTCGAGCGCTCAGGATAGTCAGGTCGCCATAGAGCTGAATGGAGTCGGCGTTGACGATCTCGCCGCCGATTTCCCGGGCCAAGCGCAGGGAGATCGCCGTCTTGCCGCTTGCCGTCGGCCCGCCGATCAGCCAGATGCGGGGCTCCATGGAAATCGCTCTCACCCTCGTCAGCCCGCAGGAGACCGCGCTCGCCGCGGCCACCGTCCAACTCACCCAAGCGCTCGCAGGCGCACGCGCCCGCGTCAAGGAACCCCGGCCCCTGGGCCCCGGCGCGGTGGACCTGTCGGTGGAGGCCGAGGGGCTGGAGCCAGTGCGGGCCGCCGTGGAAGCGGCCCTGTCTGAGATGCCGGTGGACGCCTGCGTCCAGCCCTGGGCGGGCCGGCGCAAGCGGCTGCTGATCGCCGACATGGACTCCACCATCATCGGCTGCGAGTGCATCGACGAGCTGGCCGACTTCGCTGGCGTCAAGGACAAGGTCTCGGAGATCACCGAGCGGGCCATGCGCGGCGAGCTGGACTTCGAGGCCGCCCTGCGCGAGCGGGTGGCCATGCTGAAGGGTCTGCCGCTGTTGGACCTGCAGCGGGCCTATGACGAGCGGGTGGTTCTAAATCCCGGCGCGCGGACCCTGGTGCGGACCATGGGACAGAATGGCGCGCGCTGCGTGCTGGTGTCGGGGGGCTTCAGCTTCTTCACCACCCGTGTGGCCCAGGCCGCAGGCTTCAACGCCCAGCGGGCCAACACCCTGATCGAGGATGGCGAGGTCCTGGCTGGCGAGGTGGGCCTTCCCATCCTCGGCCGCGAAGCCAAGCTCGCCGCCCTGCGGGAGGAAGCCGCCGCCCTTGGCGTCGACCTGGCCGCGACCCTGGCGGTGGGCGACGGGGCCAACGACCTGGCGATGATCGAGGCCGCCGGCCTGGGCGTCGCCTATCGGGCCAAGCCGGTGGTGGCCGCCCAGGCCCACGCCAAGGTGGATCATGCCGACCTGACGGCGCTGCTCCATTTCCAGGGCTATGCGGCGGCCGACTTCGTCACCGACTGAAGCAGTCCTTGATTTCGCTTCGGACGCGTCTCGGACTATGAGCCTGCCATGACGCTTCCCCGACCCTGCGCCGCCGTCGTGTTCGACATGGATGGCCTGCTCATCGATTCCGAACGGCTGATGCTGGAGGCCATGGGCGGGGCGGCCCTGGCCATGGGCAAGGACCTGCCGTTCCCGGTCTTTCAGAGCATGGTCGGGCTGACCCACGCCGCCAGCGACGGCATCCTCATCAACCATTTCGGCGAGGGCTTCGTACTGGACGACTATGTGGCCGATGTCCGGGCGCGGTTCGTCGAGGCGCACAAGGCCGGCGTCGCCCTGAAGACCGGGGTCATCGAGATGCTGGACCACCTGGACGCGGTCGCCGCGCCGCGGGCGGTGGCCACCTCGTCGCGCATGAGATCGGTGGAGACCCATCTGGGCCATGCCGGACTGCTGGGCCGGTTTGACGCCTTCATCACCGCCGAGAGCGTGACCCACGGCAAGCCGCACCCCGAGCCCTATCTGAAGGCCGCTGCGGCGCTCGGCATGGACCCCCGCGACTGCATCGCCCTGGAGGACAGCCACAACGGGGTCCGCGCGGCGGCGGCGGCCGGCATGATGACCATCATGGTGCCTGACATGCTGGAGCCCAATGACGAGATGCGCGGCCTCTGCGTGCGCATCGCCCAGGACCTGCACGAGGTTCGCGAGCTGCTGGCCGTGATGGTCCGCAAATGAAAAGCCCCCGATCCGGCTAGGGATCGAGGGCTGATCGTCTTGGCTTAGCCGCCGCCTATCGGGCGCCGGGACCCCGCTCGAAGTAGCGGAAGAAGGCGCTGTCGGGCGACAGGACCATGGTCGCGTCCCCCTGGCCGATGGAGGCCTCATAGGCCTGCATGGACCGGTAGAAGGAGGCGAAGCCCGGATCACGGCCGAAGCTCTGGGCGTAGATGCGCGTGCGTTGCGCATCGCCTTCGCCTCGGGTGCGGTCGGCCTCTTCCTGGGCGGTGGCCAGGGTGATGGTCACTTCCTTGTCGGCCGCGGCGATGATCTCGCGCTTCTGCTGTTCGCCGATGGCGCGGACCTGGGCGGCTTCCTGCTGGCGCGAGGTCTCCATGCGGCGATAGACCGCCGCCTGGTTGGCCTGGGGCAGGTCGGCCCGGCGGATACGGACATCGATGACCTCGATGCCCAGACGCGAGGACGCCGCCCGGGCGCGCACGTCCTGCAGGGTCCGCTGCATGACCCCGCTGCGCGAGCCGGAGATGATCTCGCTGGACGGGGCCGAGCCGAGCACTTCGCGCAGGGCGGAGTTCACCAGACGCTGGATCCGGTCGCGGGCCGTGCGGTCGTCGCGCAGGGTCCGGTAGTACTGCAGCGGCTCGTCGATCCGGTAGCGGATGAAGGCGTCCACCACCAGGCGCTCCTGGTCGGCGGCGATGATCTCTTCTTCCTCGGTGGCCAAGGCGAGGTTCCGCTTATCGAAGCGCAGAACCTGCTCCATGAAGGGGACCTTCACCTTGAGGCCCGCCGTGGCGTCTGGCCCGGCATTGACCACGCGAACGGGGTCGCCCAGGCGCACGACGATGGCCTGCTCGCGCTGGTCGACCACGAAGAAGGTGTTGGCCAGCAGGATCAGAACCACCACCGCGGCGATGGCGTAGGGGATATAGCGGCGGTCCATCATTGGCTGCTCCTCGCGCCAGGCGCAGCCGAGCCGGTTTCAGCCGGCGTCGCGGTCGTGGTGGGCGCGCCGGTGCGCGGTCGGAACACGTCGGGCGGCAGGATGATCGGGGCGCTGGCGCCCTCGGAGTCGACGATCACCTTGTTCGAGTTCTGCAGCACGCGCTGCATGGTCTCGATATAGAGGCGCTCGCGGGTGACCGCCGGGGCCGAGCGATATTCGGCGTAGATTTGGTCGAAGCGCGACGCCTCACCGGTGGCTTCCCGCACCGCCTGCTCGCGATAGGCCTCGCCGGCCTGGGTGATGCGCGCGGCGTCACCCTTGGCTTCGTTGATGACCCGGTTGCGATAGGTGTTGGCTTCATTGACCGCCGATTCCGCGTCCTGGCCGGCATTGGCCACTTCGCGGAAGGCGTCGACCACTTCGGCCGGCGGATTGGCGTTGCGGATCTGAACTTCTACGACGTTGACGCCGGCGCCCCAGGAATCGAGGGTCTGCTGCATCAGTTCGGCGGCCTGGGCCTGAACCTCGCCGCGGCCGCGAGTCAGGATGGATTCCAGATCCCGGCGGCCGACGACCTCGCGCATGGCGCTCTCGGCCACGGCCTTCACCGACTCTTCGGGATCGCGGATGGTGAAGATGTAGCGGGCCGCATCGGCCACCCGCCAGGTGACGCTGAAGTCGAGGTCGACGATGTTCTCGTCGCCGGTCAGCATCAGGCTTTCTTCCGGCACGTCGGCGCCGTCGGCGCCGCCGATATCGATGCGGTTCAGCGAGGTGACGGGCACCTTCTCCACGCGCTCGATCGGGCTGGGAAGCCGGTAGTTCAGGCCTGGACCCGCCGAGCGGGAATAGGAGCCGAAGGTGGTGACCACCGCCTGCTCGTTGGGCTGGACCAGATAGAGGCCCGACAGCGCCCAGAGCGCAAAGGCGATGGCCGCAACCGCCGCCACGGCGCCGGGGCGGATCTGATCCCCGCCTGGGCCGCCGAAGAAGTTGCGCAGCCGCGCCATCAGGCGCTCGAGCAGCTGGTTGAGGTCGGGCTGAGGGCCACGGGGTCCGCGAGGGCCGCCGCCGGATCCGGGGCGCCTGGGGCCTCCCGGACCGCCCGACCCGCCAGAACCGCCGCCTTGTTGCGGCGGGTTTCCCCAGGGGCCGGGGTTTACGTTGTCATTCCAGGGCATTCTTTTTGTGCGTCGTCTTTCTGGGTCGCGTCGTCGGGGGACGTCGGGGTGTCGGCGTGTCTCGGCGCGGCCGCGATGTTGGGTCCGCAGGGGCGGACTTGTAAACCGGCGCTTGCAGCCGGATATGAGACGGCCAAGCCGCCAACGCAAGCCGAAGCCGACATGAACACATCACGCCTGCCTGACCGCGACGCCCTGCTGGCGCTCCTAGATGGGGTGCGAGATCCTCAAAGCGGCAAGGGGTTGGTGAGCGCGGGCCTGGTCCAGGGGCTCTCGGTGCGGACCGGCCGGGCCGGCTTCATGATGGAGGTCGCCCCGGGCCTGCTGGAGCTCTACGAGCCCGTCCGCGCCCAGGCCGAGCAGGTCTTGCGCGACGCGCCGGGCGTTGAGCAGGCCCAGGTGGTGCTGACCAATTTTGATGGCCCAGCCGGCGCAGCGCCCGCGGCTGCGCCGCCAGCCGCCCCGGAGGAGGCGCCGCCGGCCCCAGGCGTCACCCGGGTGCGCAAGGGCGCGCGTCTGGCCAACGATCCCCAGGCGGCCCCCTCGCCGCCGCCCAACGCCACACGGCCGGCCCATGTGCGCCGGGTGATCGCCGTGGCCAGCGGCAAGGGCGGGGTGGGCAAGTCTACCGTCTCGGTCAGCCTGGCAGCGGCCCTGTCGGGGCTCGGCCTGCGGGTCGGCCTGCTGGACGCCGATGTCTATGGCCCCTCGGCCCCGCGGATGCTGGGGGTGGACGGGGACCCGGAGTATCATCCCGAGAAGAAGCTGATCCCGCTGGAGGCCTGGGGGATCAAGGTCATGTCCATCGGCTTCATGGTCGATGAGGGCGCGCCGATGATCTGGCGCGGTCCCATGGCCTCTTCGGCCGTGCGCCAGATGATGCACGAGGTGGCCTGGGGCGAAGAGAGCGCGCCCCTCGACGTCCTGGTGGTCGACATGCCGCCCGGCACCGGCGACATCCAGCTGACCCTGATCCAGAAGATGAAGCTGGACGGGGTGGTCATCGTCACCACGCCGCAGGAGATCGCCCTGATCGACGCCCGGCGCGCGGCGTCCATGTTCGAAAAGACCGCCACGCCGATCCTCGGCGTCATCGAGAACATGGCCTATTTCGCCGATCCGGCCACCGGCGTGCCGATCCCGATCTTCGGCCAGGGCGGCGGCGCGACGGAGGCCGAGCGCCTGGGCGTGCCGCTGCTGGGCCAGATTCCCATCGACGTGGCCCTGCGTCAGGCCTGCGACGACGGCCGGCCCTTGGGGGCCACGGCGCCCGACAGCGGCCCGGCCAAGGCCTTCCGTCAGGCGGCCGAAATGCTGCGCACCCGCCTGGGCCTGGCCCGGGGCTAAGCCGGACCAGGCCTCTGTCAGGCCGTCAGGTCAGGCCGCCGCATTGTCCCGGGCGTCCAGGGCGGCGCGGATGGCGGCGTGCTTTTCGGCGTTCATGCCGTAGCCGAAGAAGCAGGCCCCGCCGATCAGGACGAAGATGATCGGCGCGAACAGGTAGCACATCTCCAGGCCGAAAATGGCCTCCGGCGTATTGGTGACATTGTCGGCGGCGTTGTAGCCCACCAGCGACAGGACCGGGAAGATGATGCCCACCGAGATGGCCGCGCCGACCTTCTGGGTGCTGGTCACCATGGCGTAGAGCAGGCCGGCCTGCTCCTTGCCCTGTTCGAGCCGGATGGCGTCACCCACATCGGCGACCATGGCGCGGACCAGCACGACGAAGGCGCTGGCGGTGAAACCGACGGCGAACATGCCGAGCGCCGTGGGCAGGAAAAGACCCTTGGGAATGACCATCAGGATGGTCTGGAACACTGCATAGGCCACCGTCGCGCCCATCAGGGTCTGGTGCTTGCCGAACCGTTGGGCGAGCTTGGCCCAGACCGGCGCGCCGAGCAGGCCGGCGCCGATGAACGGCACCAGCAGGATGGAGACCTGGGCGTAGTTGAACGCCTTGGCGTCGTGGAAGAAGAACACATAGATCGCCGCCGTCGTGCCGGGGCCGAGCGCCAGGGCGAGGTCGGCCAGGATCAGGCGGATCATCTCCGGCCGCTTCAGGGCCTGCCAGTATTCCTTCAGGTCGAAGGTCTCGGCGGCGCTCTTGGGCGCGACCTTTTCCGGCGAGAGCAGCACGCAGAAGGCGGTGGTCAGCGGAATGCCGATGATGATGATCCAGCCGATGGCCGGCATGCTGGCCGCAGAGCCCGGCTCGATGGCGCCGCCGGTGAGGGCGGGCAGCAGCAGCAGGCCGACGGCGCCGGCGACGCCCACGGCGTGCATCCAGCCATAGACCCGCGAGCGCTCGTCATAGCTGGTGGCGATGGCCGAGGCCCAGGCCGCATGGGCCAGGGTCACGATCGACAGGGCCGAATAGATCACCAGCAGCCAGAGGATCAGATAGCCTTCGCCAGCCCCGGCGGGCGGGTTGAACAGCTTGTAGGCCCCGAACATCATGACCGGCACGCCGCCGATCACCCAGGGCCGGTAGCGGCCGATGGGGGTGCGGGTGCGGTCCATCAGGGCGCCGACGATGGGGTCGAAGGCGATGTCGATCAGCCGCACGATGGTGAAGGCCGCGCCCACGGCGATCAGGCTGATGCCGATCTCGCCGGCGAAGTAGCGCGGCAGGAAGACGCCGAGCGCCAGGGCCAGCACGGCGAGGGGAATGCCGGTGCTCGAGAAGGCCAGGACTGTGATGAGGGATAGACGGCCGCCGCCGCGGGGCGCCGCCGCGCCCAGGGTTGAAGCACTCACTGGAACGTCTCCAAATCTATGATTTTGGCGCAAGCTTGGCTGCGCGATTATGCGGTCAAACAAACGCCCGCTTGCGGCGGGGCGCAAGCGGGCGGGAAAGATATAACGGCGTTTGTTTTTTCAGGTCTTCCGGGGTTCGACCAGGGGCGTGGGGATCGACGGCTCGCTGGCCAGGGTCTCGATCACCGGGGCGTTGTCATAGAGGGCGTCCCGCTCGTCCAGTTCGCGGCGGATTTCGCTGTGACGGTCTTCGCCCAGCTTGTAGCCGATGAAGCAGAGCCCCCCCAGGGCGACGAAGAAGATCGGCCCGATCAGGAAGGCCAGCTCCAGGCCGCGCACGGCCTCGGCCGAGTTGGTGGCGCCGTCGGTGGCGTTGTAGCCCACCCGGTCGAGCACGGTGAAGGTCAGGAAGACGGCGAAGGCGCCCGAGATCTTCGAGGTGAGCGTGGTGATGGCGTAGAGCAGGCCCGAGCGCTCCTTGCCCTGTTCCAGGCGCACCTCGTCGGCGACGTCGGCGGTCATGGCCCGAGTCAGCACCTGGAAGCCGGCCGCCAGGAAGCCGGCGGTGAACATCTGGAAGGCGCCGATCATCATGTCGCCCTTGGGCAGGAAGGGCAGGAGCACCAGGGACAGGGCGTAGCCCGTCGTGGCCACCATCACCGCGCGATGCTTGCCGATCCGCATGGCCAGGCGGCCGGGCAACGGCGCGCGGCCGAAGCCGGCCACGATATAGACCGCCAGCAGGGCGCTGGCCTGGCTGGTGGTGAAGCCGCGGCTGTCGGTGAAGAAGAATAGGTAGAGCGCGCTCATCCAGCCGGGGCCGAGGGACAGGCACAGATCGGCCAGGACGATCCGGCCCATGGAGGGCCGGGCGATCAGTCGCCAGTATTCCTTCAGCTGGAACTTCTGCTGGCCGGGCACGTCGGGGGAGATCTTCTCCGGCGTCAGGGCGACGACCAGCCAGACCGCCAGGGGCGTCAGGATCATGACGAACCAGCCCATGGCCGGCACGCCTTCGGCTTCATCCCGGCCCAGGGCGGCCACGATGAAGGGCATCAGCAGCACCAGCAGGGCGCCCATGACGCCGACCGCCGTCATGATGGCGAAGACGCGGGACCGGTCATTGTAGCGAGGCGCCAGCGTCGCGGCCCAGGCGGCGTGGGACAGGTGCAGGATCGATGTGCCCACATAGAGGATCAGCAGCCAGAAGATCAGCCCGGCGACCCCGCCGGACGGCGAGATGAAGAGCATGAAGATGGCCAGCATCAGGATCGGCGCGCCGATCATGGTCCACAGGCGATAGCGGCCGAACCGGGTCCGCGTGCGGTCCATGGCCATGCCCAGAAGGGGGTCGAGCGGGATGTCGATCATCCGCACCAGGGCGAAGGCCGAACCGACCGCCAGCAGGCTGATGCCGATCTCGCTGGCGAAGTGCCGCGGCAGATAGACCGACATGGCGATGGTCAGCGCCGATAGCGGCAGGCTGGTGCAGGCGAAGGCGAGGATCGTCGACAGCTTGAGCTGTCGCGCAGGGGCGGGCGCGGCCGCATCGGTCTGTGCCACTCTGGCGTATCTCCCATTGGTCGGCGACGCCTCTGGCGGGCGTTGTCCTGATCGTTAGGTTACGCGCGTTCACCTAGGTCAAGGCAAGGGCTTTCCGCAGCCTTGGGCAGAAAGCAGAACGGGCGGCCCGCAGGGGCCGCCCGTCGCTTGATTTTGAAGCTGTGCGGTGGCCTTAGCCGCCGGACATCTTGCGGAAGAACTTCTGGCTCTGTTCGCCGCCGGCGTTGTAGGCCTGCTGGCCCTCGGGATCGGAAATCTTGGACCAGTTGTCGCGGACTTCTTCGACCGACAGGCCGCCTTCGCCCAGATAGACGCCCTCGGTCTCATAGATGCGCGACAGGGCGAAGGCGCCCGCGCCGGCGGTCAGGATGGCGCCGGTGGGCGCCTCTTCGGAGCAGAGATAGACCACGCCCGGGGTCACGTATTCGGGCTTCAGGCGCTCGAGCACCGCAGGCGGCATCAGGTTCTCGGTCATCCGCGTGGCGGCCACGGGCGCGATGGCGTTGACGTGGATGTTGTTCTTGGCGCCTTCGAGACGCAGGGTGTTCATGAAGCCGATGATGCCCAGCTTGGCCGCGCCGTAGTTGGACTGGCCGAAGTTGCCATAGAGGCCCGAGGACGAGGTGGTCACCACGATGCGGCCGTAGTTCTGCTCGCGCATGATCTCCCAGGCGGCCTTGACCGGCTTGACCGTGCCCATCAGGTGGACGTTCAGCACCAGCTCGAAGTCAGCGATTTCCATCTTGGCGAAGGACTTGTCGCGCAGGATGCCGGCATTGGCGACGATGACGTCGATGCGGCCCCACTGGTCCATGGTCTGCTTGATCATGTGAGCGACGCCGGCGTCGTCGGTGACCGAAGACCCGTTGGAGATGGCTTCGCCGCCGGCGGCCTTGATCTCTTCCACCACGGCGTCGGCCGCGCTGGAGGAACCGCCCGAGCCGTCCACCGAGCCGCCCAGGTCGTTGACCACGACCTTGGCGCCGCGCCGGGCCAGCTCCAGAGCATGCTGACGGCCAAGCCCGCCGCCCGCGCCGGTCACAATGGCCACTTTGCCGTCGAAGCGGATATCCGCCATGGAAGTCTCCCGAAGTCAGGTGAAGGATTGGCGCGGTTGTGCGCGGCCCAACCCTTCTCCGTCAAGGCGTTGCTGCGTTGCGGCGAGCGCGCCTCAGCTGGCCTGGGCCGCCGCTGCGCCAGGGCGAAGGAACTTCACCAGAACCCGCTGTCCGACCAGGAAGGGGGCGCCGTCGGCGCTGACCACCACCTCCACCACCCGGTCGTCAGTGCGCTCGGTGGGATCGTCGGAGACCAGCTTGCGGGCGCCGAACACGCCGGCCCGGCGGATCACCTGACCCTTGAAGGTCTTGCTGGGATCGGCCTCCGAGGCGATCTGCACGCTCTGGCCGACCTGCACATGGGGCAGGGCGCCCTCGGCGATCTCGGCGCGGACGATACGCTGGCCGGCTGGCTCCAGGTCAAACATGTTGGAGACGTTGAGGGTCGAGGCGCCCGAGCCGGGGTTGGCGTAGCGGCGCACGATCACCCCGTCGGCCGGGGCGCGGATGACGCTCAGCTCCAGATCATACTCGGCCTCGTTCAGGCGGGCCTGGGCGGTGGCCACCGCCGCGCGCTGGGCGGCCAGTCGCGCCTCGGCCTGGCGGATCACATCCTGCGACTGGTCCAGCTTCTGGCCGGCCACGAAGTTGGATGGGGCCAGGGCCTGAAGGCGGTCATGTTCGCGCCGCGCGGTGGACAACTCCACCTGGGTCAGGGCGATCTGCGACTGGGCCTGGGCCACCTCGGCCTGGGCGCGGGCGGCGGTCAGCCGCGGCTCGTCATCCTCCAGCCGGGCGAGCACCTGGCCCTCCTGAACGGCCTGGCCTTCCTGGACCAGGACATCGCGCACGATGCCGGCGCGCCGGGCGGCGACCTGGATCAGGCCGCCCTCGACATCGGCCTTGCCGTTGGCCACGGCGACAAAGGGGCTTTCGGGCGCAGCCTTGGCGGCCTGGGCGGCCTCGGCCTCCTTCTTGTCGTTGGCCTGGCTGGTGAGCACAAAGGCCCCGCCGCCCAGCACGATCACGGCGACGGCGGCGAACCAGACGGTCTTGCGGCGGAAAAAGGCGGGCATTTCGTTCAGGCCTCGGTCAGGATGGGTTGCGAAGCGGGCGCGGCGCCGGGCGCGGTGCGCCGGTCGTCCAGGATGCGGCCGTCCTCGATGTGGATGATGCGGTCGGCATAGGCTTCGAGCCGCGGGTCGTGGGTGACGCAGATCACCGCGGCCCCGTGCTCCTTGGCGGCGCGCTGCAGCAGCTTGATGACGATCTGGCCGTTCTCGCCGTCCAGCGCCGAGGTGGGTTCGTCGGCGAACAGCAACTGCGGGGCCTTGGCCAGAGCCCGGGCGATGGCCACCCGCTGCTTCTCGCCGCCGGACAGTTCGGATGGCCGCTGGTTCAGCCTGTGGCCGAGCCCGACCTCTTCCAGGGACACCACGGCCCGGTCCCGCGCCTCGGCCTTGGTCAGGCCCGTGTGCTTGAGCACGGTGGTTACCTGTTCCAGGGCGGTGAGGGCGGCGAACAGGTTGAAGCCCTGGAAGATGAAGCCGCAGTGATCGAGGCGGAAGCGGTCGATCCGTCCGGTGCGCAGGCCCCAGAGGTCCTGGTTCAGGGCCTGGACCTGGCCCTCGTCGGGACGCAGCAGTCCTGACAGGCAGGCCACCAGGGTCGACTTGCCGGAGCCCGAAGGCCCCATGACCATGGTCAGGTCCCCGTGGCGGGCGTCGAAATCCACCGACTTCAGCACCTCGATATAGGCGCGGCCGGTCTTGAAGCGCTTGGACAGGCCGGTGGCCCGGATGGCGTCGTCGGGATGCGGGGCAGAGGTCATCGCAGCAGGTCCGCCGGTTGGCTCTTCTTCAGGACGCCCAGGGACATCAGGCCCGAGGCCAGCGAGATGAGGAGAAGCAGGATGGCCACGCCGATGACCCAGCCCAGCGGGAAGCCCATGGGCAGCCCCGCGCTTTTGGCCAGCAGCGAGACCAGGAAGGTGAAGACCGCCGTGGCCGCCAGCCCAACGACGCCGACCCAGAAGGAGAGCTCCAGCACGATCAGCCGCAGGGCGCCCATGGACACGCCGAGCGCCCGTAGGCTGGCGAACTCCTTGATATTGGCCATGATCGCCCCGCGCAGGGTCTGGGAGGTGATGCCGACGCCGATCAGGAAGCCGAGGAACACCGAGAAGCCCAGCATGATCCCGATGATCTGCTCCTTCATCAGCGCGCCCTCGTTGGCCTGGGCGAGCTCAGTCCGGGTCCAGGCGCGATAGCGGCCGTCGGCCACGGCGTTGAGCTGGTCGCGGACGATCTCGGCGCGCGCCGGGTCCTTGATCTGCACCATCAGCGGGCCGACCTTCTCGCCGTCGTCGGCCATGCCCAGCAGCCGCAGGGTGTCGCGGGAGACCACCACCGAGGGCTGGTTGATGGACGGATAGCCGTCGATGAAGGCGCGGATATTGACCGTCTTGCCGTTGAGGGTGGCCTGGTCGTTCAGGGTGACTCCCATCCGCGCCTGGCTGCTGCGGTCGATCACCGCCGCATAGGGCTCCAGCAGGGCGATGCGGACCTCTTCGGGATAGTCCACCGGCAGGGTGACGGCGCCGGGCACGGGATCGACCACGTCCACCTGGACGAACTGGGTGACCTGCTTCTCGCCCTCCTTGGGCGTGTTCATCCAGCGGCCGCCGGCGCCGTCCAGGGCGGCCACGGAGACGACTTCCGGGTGCAGATACATCTGGGGCAGAAGCCTGCGGGGCAGGCCATTGGAGCCGGAATTGATCAGGCTCTCGGACTTGGCCGGCAGCACCATGATCTCGGCCCGCGACCGGTCGATGGTGGCGGTGGCGGCCTGGACGATGCCGGTGAACATGCCCACCTGGGCCAGGATCAGCAGGCCCGAAAAGGCGAGCGCGATCACGGCCGCCAGGTATCGGCGCCATTCATAGATCAATGTGGCCAGAGCCAGTGACATGCCCGTCCTCCTCGCCTCGAAGGAGTGGCCGGGCCGGGCCTGCAACCCAAGTTAATTCGAGGTAAGGCGGCGCTCTCGCCGTAGTCAGCCGGGGCTTCGGCTGTTACGGCGGTTACAGGTGGACCCTACAGGGTCCAGGACGCCCAAAGAGACTGAAGCACGATGAAAGCAGCCCTTCTCGCCGCCAGCGCCTGCGGCGCCCTTTTCACCCTGAGCGCCGGCCAGGCCCAGGCCGACGAAGGCATGTGGACCTTCGACAACTTTCCCGCCGACAAGGTGCAGGCCGCCTATGGCGTGACCATTGACCAGGCCTGGCTCGACCGGGTGCAGGCCGCGTCGGTGCGCCTGACCAATGGCTGCTCGGCCTCGGTGGTTTCCGATCAGGGCCTGGTGCTGACCAACCACCACTGCGTGGTGTCCTGCGTGCAGGACCTCTCCAGCGCGCAGACCGACTATGTGCAGGAAGGCTTCCTGACCACCGGGCGGGAGCAGGAACGCACCTGCCCCGGCCAGCAGGCCGAGATCCTGACCGAGATCACCGACGTCACCGACACCATCCGCGCCGCCGGCGAGGGTCTGTCGGGTCAGGCCTTCAACCGCGCCCGTGACGCCGCCGTGGCCCGGCTGGAACAGGAGACCTGCGCGGGGGACGAGCGCTATCGCTGCCAGGTGGTCAGCCTGTATCGCGGGGGGCAGTACAAGCTCTACAAGTACCGCCGCTACGCCGATGTGCGCCTGGTCTTCGCGCCCGAAATCGCCACGGCCTTCTTCGGCGGCGACCCGGACAATTTCAACTTCCCGCGCTTCAATCTCGATATGGCCTTCCTGCGCCTCTATGAGGACGGCCAGGTGGTCGAGACGCCTGAGCATCTGACCTGGGTCTCCCGCGCGCCCCGGGCGGGCGAGGCCACCTTCGTCTCAGGCAATCCCGGCTCCACCGACCGTCTGCTGACCGTCGCCCAGCTGGAGAGCCAGCGGGACCTGGCCATTCCGGTGAGCCAGCTGCAGCGGGCTGAGCTGCGTGGCCGGCTGATCCGCTTCTCGGAGGAGAGCGCGGAGAACAAGCGCATCGCCACCGACCCGCTGTTTGGCGTGGAGAACAGCTTCAAGGTGTTCTTCGGGCGGCAATTCGCGCTGAATGATCCGGCCTTCATGGCCGACAAGCGGGCGGCCGAGGCCGACTTGAAGGCCAAGGTGGCGGCCGATCCGGCCCTGGCCCGCGAGATCGGCGATCCCTGGAGCGAGATCGAGGCCGCCCAGGCCGCCTATGCCGAGAACTACCTGCCCTATCGCCAGATGGAGGCGGCCGCCGGCGGTGGATCGAGCCTGTTCGGCTATGCCCGCACCCTGGTGCGTGCGGCCCAGGAACGGGCCAAGCCCAATACCGAGCGCCTGGCGGAGTATTCCGAGGCCCGCCTGCCGCTGCTGGAGAAACGCCTGCTGGACGTCCGGCCGATCGACAAGCCGCTTGAGGAGATGTTCCTCAGCTTCTGGCTGTCCAAGACCCGGGAATATCTGACGACCGACGACCCGGCGACCCAGTTGCTGCTGGGCAAGGACAGCCCCGAGGGCCTGGCCGAGCGGCTGGTCGCCCAGTCCAATCTGGATGACCCGGCCGTGCGCCAGGCCCTGTGGAACGGCGGCATGGCGGCCATCCAGGCTTCGGACGATCCGCTGATCCAGCTCGCCCTGCGGATGGATCCCATGGCGCGCACCCTGCGCGACACCTGGGAGACGCAGGTCGACGCGCCGACGGCGCGGGCCGCCGAACGTGTCGCCGCCGCGCGTTTCGCCGCCTATGGGGACGAGGTCTATCCCGACGCCACCTTCACCCTGCGGCTGTCCTACGGCCAGGTGCAGGGGTGGACCTATCGCGGACGCGCCATCCCGGCGACCACCACCTTCTCAGGCCTCTATGAGCGGGCGACCGGAGCCGAGCCCTACGCCCTGGCGCCGCGCTGGATCGCCGCGCAGGACAGGCTGAACCCGGATACGGTGTTCAACTTCGTCACCACCAACGACATCATCGGCGGCAATTCCGGCTCGCCGGTGGTCAATGCACAGGGTGAGGTGCTGGGCGCCGCCTTCGACGGCAACATCCACTCCCTGGGCGGCGACTATGGCTATGACGGGACGATCAACCGCACCGTCGTGGCCGCCACCTCGGCGGCCGAGAGCGGACGAGCGCCGCGCAGGGGACGCGGGCAGATCCCGGTGTGGCCCGGTCTCTTGACAAACAAAGATCACGACCACGACTCGGCCCC
>CALEOQ010000296.1 GCA_937910255.1 uncultured Caulobacteraceae bacterium
TTAATAGAAGGCGAAAAATCTTTACTTCTCCTTTTTCAAGCGGAGGACGGCATACGGGATATCGACGTGACTAGAATTCAGCCGTATGATCATCCTGTCTCAACGCCGTACCGATCTCCGGCGTCTGACCCCAACCCCCAGCCTTGGCAAGGCTCCTGGCCCCGCCGGCGCGGATTCGTCCCGCCGCGGGGCTTTTTTCTACGCGAGCCGCGCTTTGACGCCCCATTTAGGCTCAATCCGCAGAAAAAACGGCGCGCGCCGCGATTTCGGGCCTGGTGTGGCGAGAACGTGACAGCACCGTGACCCGCGCCGGATTTTGACGCCCGAACCTTTTTTCACCCTTGATTTTGTTGCGTAATTTCTCTTCGCGCAGGCGTAGATCGCGTCGGTTTTGGCGTATCGTCGCTATATGCGGTAACGGGTCGTTTATATCTGACGGAACCGCATTCTTATTACAGTGTAATTGAACAGAGATGATAAACGCTGGTCTTGATTTATTAGGGTCAGCCCCGTCATTACGCCCCATCGGATCGGTTTTGATCCAGGATGCTTCTTAAGCTCGAAGGGGAAACGTGTGAGGAGTTCAAAATACTTGTCGACGGCCTCGACCATGGCTGTCGCCCTCGCTCTCAGCCTTGCGGCGGGTCAGGCTTCAGCCCAGACCGAGGTCGAGGAAATTATCGTCACCGGCTCATTCATCGCCGGTACGCCTGAAGACGCCGCCCTGCCGGTGGACGTCATCAGCTCTGCGGAACTGGAAAAGCAGGGCTCGCCCTCCACGACCGAACTGATCAAGTCGCTGACCATCAGCGGCCCGGTCCTGGGCGACACCAACCAGTTCTCCACCTCGGCCCAGGGCTCCATCGGCGCGGGCTCGATCAACATGCGCGGCCTTGGCCCGCAGCGGACCCTGGTGCTGTTCAACGGCCGTCGCTTCATGTCGACCGACCCGCTGACCGGCGTCGACACCAACCTGATCCCGACCGCGGCCATCGGCCGGGTCGAGCTGCTGAAGGACGGCGCGGCGGCCACCTACGGCTCCGACGCCATCGGCGGCGTGATCAACTTCATCACCAAGAAGACCTTCTCGGGCTTCGAAGTGTCGGGCGAGTACCGCTACGTCGACGGCACGGACGGCGAGTACAATATGAGCGCCGCCTGGGGCTGGCAGGGCGAGCGCGGCAGCGCCTTCGTCGCCGCCGGCTATCAGCACCGGTCCGAACTCGACACCACGGAGCGCGACTGGACCTACCAGGACTACACCACCAACCCGAGCGGCTGGTCCTTCCTGTCCAACCCCGGCTTCTATGTCGCGCGCCTCGGCGCCGACCTGCCGACCATCCCGGGTACGCCCGATCCGAACTACGGCGACGCCGTCGGCTCCATCCGCGAAGCCAGCTGCGGCGCGGTGGGCGGCTATGAAGGCGTCTATCAGTCGGGCGCCAGCCAGCTGCCGGCCTGCTATTACAGCTATGTCCCCTTCGCCAACCTGATCGAAGAGACCGACCGCTACCAGCTGTACGGCGAGCTGAACTTCGACCTCACCGAGACGACCGAGTTCTTCCTCGAGGGCATGTACTCGAAGACCGATGTCCCGAACATCGGCTACTCGCCGTCCTATCCCCCGACGCAGGGGCCGTTCGGCCCGGGCAGCACCCAGTATTTCGCGCCCAAGTCGAACCCCTATGTGCAGTCGTTCCTGGCGGCCAACCCGCAGGTCTTCGCCAGCGCGGCGGCGGCCGGCGCCTATGCGGCGCTGCCGGGCTCGGGTCTTCAGCTGACCCTGTGGCGTCCGTTCGCCAGCGGCGGCAACCCCGCCTTTGGTTATGACGGCCAGAAGGGCGAGCGGTCCTATGAACTGTTCCGCATCGCCACCGGCCTGAAGGGCGAGTTCGACGTCGCCGGCGGCATCGGCTGGGATCTGGCCTTCACCTATTCGCGCAATCAGGCCTACGGGGTCACCCGCGACATCCTGATCAACCGTCTCGACCAGGCCCTGCGTGGTCTGGGCGGCCCGAACTGCACCGGCAACACGCCCGGCGCCAACGGCTGCGAATGGCTGAACCCCTTCTCCACCGCCTATCCGGGCAACCCGATCCTGGGCGGCGCCAACCCGACCTACAACCCGGCCCAGGCCAACAGCCCGGCCCTGTCGCGCTGGCTCTATGACGACCAGATCGGCGAGACCACCAACGAGCTCTATGTCCTCGACCTGGTGTTCAACGGCTCGACCGGCGTCGAACTGCCGGGCGGCGTCGTCAACTGGGCGGCCGGCGCACAATGGCGCTCGTCCGAACAGACCCGTCGCCTGGGCAGCGACTTCTATGACCGCAACATCACGCCCTGCCCCGTGCCGGGCGACACGAGCTGCGCCATCCAGACCGGCCCCTACATGTTCCTGGGGCAGTCGCAGCCCTATTACGTGGACGAGTCGATCTACGCGGTGTTCGGTGAAATGAACCTGCCGATCCTCGACAACCTCAACGCCGCCCTGGCGGTGCGCTTCGAGGACTACGGCGGCGAGACCGGCTCCACGACCAACCCCAAGCTGTCGATGAAGTGGGACACCACTGATTGGCTGTCCCTGCGCGGTTCGGTCGGCACCACCTTCCGGGGTCCGACCCCGACCGACCGGGCTCCGGGCGGCGCGACGGGTCTGTCGGGCATCCAGGCTGCGGGCAACGCCTTCAAGTCCGTGGACGCCTTCGGCAACCCGGCGATCGGCCCGGAAAAGGCCTTCACCTACAGCGTCGGCGCCGTGGCTGACTTCGGCGACTTCCGCGCCCTGGTCGACTACTGGAGCATCAAGCTGGAAGACCAGATCGTCCGCGTGCCGGCCAACGTCATCGGCAATGTGGTCGGCAACGGTCCGGGCAATGGCGCTCAGTTCGTCGACTGCGCCGACCCGCTCCGCTATCTGGTGACCTTCTCCAACAACAACGCCTGCGTTCAGGGCGTGACGATGGGGTCGGACATCTCGCGGATCCAGTCGGACCTGGTCAACGGTCCGGAACTGCGCACCTCGGGCGTCGACGTCACCCTGGACTACGACTATCCGGGCGATGTCTTCGGCGGTCAGGTCAGCCTGAACGCCACGGTGAGCTACGTCCTCGAATACGAGCAGGACGCCTTCATCCTCAATGGCGTGACGGTGACCGACTCCTACGAGGCCGTGGGCTTCGCCAACTATGACCGCCTGCCCGGCACCATCCCGGAATGGCGCGGTTCGTTCTTCGCCGAGTACGATAATGGCCCGCACAACATGCGCGCCACGGTCAACTACATCGACGGCGTGACCGACAACCGTGGCCCGACCGTGGTGAACACCGGCTTCTCGGCGGTCCCCTGCACGGTGGCCAACGCCACAACGACCACCGGCTGCCAGCTGATCACCTTCGGCCAGGAGGTCGATCCGTTCGCGACCCTCGACCTGACCTATCGCGTGTTCCTGCCCTGGAACACGACCCTGACCGCCTCGATCCTCAACGTGACCGACGAAGATCCGTCGGCCTCGCGGATCGAGTATTCCTACGACCCGGCGATCGGGAATGTGTACGGCCGTAACTTCAAGCTTGGCCTGCGCAAGAAGTTCTAAGTCCGGTTACACGGACTGATCTTTGGGGGCGGCCAGTCTGGCCGCCCCCTTTTTCTTGCCTTCAGCGGCGCCGCACTCCGCCTGGACGCCTGCAGGTTCTGGTCCCTGCCCCGCGCAAAATCCTTCGCAGCACACGGATTGGCGAACCTATAGAGGACTGGGTATGTCGTGCTCGGGCTGCCGATCTCGGCCTCTTCGGCGCCGCAGCGTCAATTTCCTGGCGGGGTGTGGCGCGAATGCGACAGTTTGGCGTCAGCGATTATTTTGACACCATGTACGAATATGACTCATTGATTTATTGCGGCTTTTTGTGATCGCGCCACGCCTTGCGCTCGCCGTATTTGACGAACCATCGTTATGTATACCTATGTGACATAGTATTTTTGACGCTGCAGCGCAGTTTCTTCCCGCGCTTTTCTGGCCGCCCTGCGCAGGAACCTTGATTTTTGCCCGCCGGGCACGCCACTAAGCGCGCTGGCGGTCAGATTTGATCGCTCTGCCGCTAAATTAAGCAATACGGGGAAACGCATGAGAAGCTCGCATTATCTGGTGACCGCTTCGGTCCTCGCCGTCGCCACGGCCCTGTCGGCCGGCCAGGCCGCGGCTCAAGCCACGGGCGGCAACGCGCCCACCGTGGTGGAAGAGATCGTCGTCACCGGCTCGTTCATCGCGGGCACGCCGGAAGACGCCGCCCTGCCCGTCAACGTCATCGGCAATGACGAACTTCAGAAGCAGGGCTCCCCCTCGACCGTCGACCTGATGAAGTCGATCCCGGCCATGCAGGGCGTCGTCGGTGAATCCAACCAGTTCGGCGCCGGTCAGACGACGGGCACCAGCAGCGCCAACCTCCGGGGCCTCGGCGCCGAACGCACCCTGGTGCTGTTCAACGGCCGCCGCATGGCCACCTCGCCCGGCTCCATCTATGTGGACACCAACCTGATCCCCAGCGCCGCCATCGGCCGGGTCGAAGTGCTGAAGGACGGCGCGGCCGCCACCTACGGCTCCGACGCCATCGGCGGCGTGGTCAACTTCATCACCCGCAAGAACTTCGATGGCCTTGAAGTCCAGGCCGGCTATTCGGCGATCGACGGTTCGGACGGCGAGTACAACACCAGCGTCGCCTATGGCCACACCGGCGACCGCTCGAGCATGCTGCTGACCGCCGGCTATCGCCATCGTTCGCCGCTCTCGACCACCGAGCGCGACTTCGCCATCCGCTCCTACGCCGAAAACCCGCAGGGCGGCTGGTCGTCCTTCGGCAATCCCGGCCTGTTCCTGTCCAGCACCAATGGCGGCGTGACCTACACCAGCCCGGTCACCGACCCGGCCTGTAACGTCATCTCCGGTCCGCAGACGGGCACCCTCTGCCAGTTCCAGTATGTCGGCTTCAACAACCTCATCGAGGAAGAAGACCAATGGCAGCTGTATGGCGAGTTCAACTTCGACATCGATGACACCACGACCTTCCATGTGGAAGCGCTCTATGCCGGTCACGACGTGTCGAGCGAAGCCTCCTCGCCCTCCTATCCGCCGAACAACTTCCCGTCCTCGGCCCTGACCACCAAGATCCAGGGCAACGGCTTCTTCGTGCCGGCCGCCAACCCCGGCCTGCAGGCCATGCTGGCCACCTATCCCGGCCAGATCCCGGCCTCTGCCGCCACGGCGGGCCTGTTCACCTCCGTCGCCTGGCGTCCGATCGGCGTCGACGGCAACGACCTGTTCGAGGGCCTGGGCAAGGAAGACAAGCGTCGCTTCGACGCCTACCGCATCTCGGCCAGCCTGAAGGGCGAGTTCGAGTTCGGCGGCGGCATCGGCTGGGACGCCTCCATGACCTACATGGACGACACCAGCGACGTGGCCACCCCCGACATCCTGGTCGGCCGCCTGCAACAGGCGCTGAAGGGCCTCGGCGGTTTCAACTGCACCGGCACGACCCCCGGCGCTAACGGCTGCCTCTGGTTCAACCCCTTCTCCTCCGGCATCGACGCCAATGCGGTGGACGGGCGGACCAACCCGAACTACGTGGCGAGCACCGAGAACAGCCGCGAAGTCCTCGACTACATCTTCGACGAGTACGCCTATTCGATCCGCTCGCAGCTCTACACCGCCGACCTGGTGTTCAACGGTCGCCTGCCGATCGACTTCGGCGGCGGCGAAATCGGCTGGGCCGCCGGCGCCCAGTATCGCTGGAGCGGCCTGGAGCGTCAGAACAGCGACTTCACCAATGTCGCCGTCAGCCCCTGCCCTGACTCCTCGATCAATCCGGCCGCCACCTGCGCAGCCCAGAACGGCCCGTTCAGCTTCTTCGGCGCCCTGTCGGACTATGACCTCGACCAGTCGGTCGTCTCGGCCTTCGGCGAACTGAGCGTTCCGATCACCAACGACATCACCGCCACCCTGGCGGTGCGTCACGAGGACTACGGCGGCAATGTCGGCTCGACCACCAATCCCAAGGTGGCGCTCCGCTGGCAGGCCATGGACTGGCTGGCGTTCCGCGCCTCGGCCGGCACCACCTTCCGCGCCCCGCCGATCACCCAGATCACCTCGTCGTCGACCACCTCGCTGGCCTACACCACCGCGGCGGGCGGCTACCGGGCCTATGACACCTTCGGCAACCCCAACCTGGAGCCGGAAGAGGCGGTGACGCTGAACCTCGGCGCCCTGTTCGACTTCGGCGATTTCCGCGCCTCGATCGACTACTGGGCGTTCGACTTCGAAGGTCCGATCGACAACGAGTCGGGCTCCGACATCGTCAACACCATCTTCCCCAACGGGTCGGCTGGGGCGAACAACTGCGGCAATCCCGAGTTTGCGGCCCTGCTGTCGCGGATCACCTTCACCGGCGCCTGCGGGGCCTCGGCGATCAACCGGGTCCGCATCAACTTCGTCAACGGTCCCGACGTGAAGACCAGCGGCCTCGACTTCTCGGCCACTTACCGGGCCCGGGACGTGCTGGGCGGCGACATGAACTTCGGCGCCGACCTGACCTATGTCCTGGAATACGCCGTCGACGCCAATGTGATCGAAGGCATCGAGGTGGCCCCGGCCACCGACTATGTCGGCACGATGGACTACCTCGGCTACGGCTCTCAGCCGCAATGGCGCGGGTCGTTCTACACCGAGTACACCCGCGACATTCATAACGTCCGGGCGACCATCCGCTACATCGACGACATGGTCGACACCCGTGCGGGCTCGGCGACCTTCTCCAACGGTCCGGACGGTCAGAAGATCGACGCCTTCGTGACCACCGACATCGCCTATCGCGTGTTCCTGCCCTGGGACACGACGGTCAGCGCCTCGGTGATCAACGTGTTCGACCAGGACCCGCCGTTCGCGCGCCTGGACCTGTCCTACGACCCCTTCACGGCCAACCCGCTCGGCCGCTACTACAAGGTGAACGTCACCAAGCGCTTCTAAGACCAGAAGCCCTTGGCGAAACGAACTGGGGCGGCGCTTCTGGCGCCGCCCCTTTTTCGTGAAAGCTCGAAGTCAGAAGCGTCGCCGCCCGCTCGCTGGCCGCCTGGCCGTGCGCCAGCTCGGGCCTAGGGCTCGTAGTTGAGGATGGGGCTGAGCCAGCGCTCGGCCTTCTTCAGGTCCCAGCCCTTGCGCCGGGCATAGTCCTCGACCTGATCCTTCTCGATCCGCCCGACCCCGAAATAGTGCGACTGGGGATGGGCGAAGTAGAGGCCTGAAACCGAGGACGGCGGGGTCATGGCGAAGCTCTCGGTGAGTTCGATCCCCGTCTTCTCCGTCGCATCCAGCAGACGGAACAGGGTTTCCTTCTCCGTGTGGTCGGGCTGGGCCGGATAGCCGGCGGCCGGACGGATGCCCTGGTACTTCTCCGAGATCAGAGCGTCGATGTCGAAGGGCTCGTCGGCGGCGAAGCCCCAGAGTTCGGTGCGGACCTTGCGATGCATGGCCTCGGCGAAGGCCTCCGCCAGACGGTCGGCCAGGGCGGCGGCCAGGATGGCGTTGTAGTCGTCCTCGGCGGCCTTGAACCGGGCGGCGATGGCCGCCTCCCCGTGACCGGCGGTGACGGCGAAGCCGCCGATCCAGTCGGGCTTGGTTCCGATGGGCGCGATGAAGTCGGCCAGGGCCACATTGGCCTTGTCGCCGCTCTTGGCGATCTGCTGGCGCAGGGTGTGGAACCGGCCGAGCTCGGTCACCCGGGTCTCGTCGGCATAGACCACCACGTCGTCGCCGTCGGCATTGGCTGGCCAGAAGCCCACCACGCCCTTGGCGGTGAACCACTTCTCCGCGACGATGGTCTTCAGCATGGCCTGGGCGTCGGCATAGAGGTTGCGGGCGGCCTCGCCGACCACGTCGTCCTCCAGGATCTGCGGGAACCGGCCCACCAGCTGCCAGGAGGCGAAGAAGGGCGTCCAGTCGATATGGGTGGCCAGATCTTCCAGGTCCCAGGCCTCGAAGCTGCGCAGGCCCGTGAAGCTGGGCTTGGGCGGATCATAGTCGGCCCAGTCGATGGAAAAGGCCTTGGCGCGGGCCTCAGCCAGGCTGGAACGGGCGCGGTTGGTCAGCCCGCGGGCGTACTGCTCGCGCACCTTGACGTATTCGGCCGCCGTCTCGGCCTGGATCCGGTTGCGCTCGCTCGGCGACAGCAGGCCCGACACCACGCCGACCGCCCGGCTGGCGTCCAGCACATAGGTGGTGGAGCCGGCCTTGTAGGATGGCGCGATCTTCACCGCCGTGTGGGTCTTCGACGTCGTCGCCCCGCCGATCAGCAGGGGGATGTCGAAGCCGCGGCGCTCCATCTCGGCGGCGACAAAGACCATCTCGTCCAGGGACGGCGTGATCAGGCCCGACAGGCCGATGATATCGACCCCGTGGGCCTTGGCTTCGTCGAGGATGCGATCGGCCGGGACCATGACGCCCAGGTCGATGACCTCGTAATTGTTACACTGCAGGACCACGCCGACGATATTCTTGCCGATGTCGTGGACGTCGCCCTTCACCGTGGCCATCAGGATCTTGCCGGCCGCCTCCCGGGGCTTGCCTTCCTTCTCGGCCTCCATGAAGGGCATCAGATAGGCCACTGCCTGCTTCATCACCCGGGCGGACTTCACCACCTGGGGCAGGAACATCTTCCCTGAGCCGAACAGGTCGCCGACCACGTCCATGCCGGCCATCAGCGGGCCTTCGATGACGTGCAGGGGCCGCTCGGCCTGCTGGCGCGCGGCCTCGGTGTCTTCCTCGATGAACTCGGTGATGCCCTTGACCAGGGCGTGCTTCAGCCGCTCCTCGACGCTCCCCTCGCGCCAGGCGAGGTCGGGCCCCTTGGCCTCGCTCTTGCCGCCCTTGTACTTCGGCGCCAGCTCCACCAGCCGCTCGGTGTTGGAGATGTTGGTCCGCTGGGGCCGGTTGAGGATCACATCCTCCACCGCCTCGCGCAGCTCGGCCGGGATGTCGTCATAGACCGGCAGGTCGCCGGCGTTGACGATGCCCATATCCATGCCCGCCCCTACGGCGTGGTAGAGGAAGACCGAGTGGATGGCCCGGCGCACCGGCTCGTTGCCGCGGAACGAGAAGGAGACGTTGGAGACCCCGCCTGAGACCCGGGCATAGGGCAGGCTTTCCTTGATCGCCTTGGTCGCCTCGATGAAATCGACGGCATAGTTGTCGTGCTCCTCGATCCCGGTCGCCACGGCGAAGATATTGGGGTCGAAGATGATGTCCTCCGGCGGGAAGCCCACCTCGTCCACCAGCTTGCGATAGGCCCGGGTGCAGATCTCGACCTTGCGCTTTGCGGTGTCGGCCTGGCCCTGCTCGTCGAAGGCCATGACCACCACGGCCGCGCCGTAGCGCAGGCAGGCCTTGGCCTGCTCCACGAACTTGGCCTCGCCTTCCTTGAGGCTGATGGAATTGACGATGGACTTGCCCTGAACGCAGCGCAGGCCGGCCTCGATCACCTCCCACTTGGACGAGTCGATCATCACCGGCGCCCGGGCGATGTCGGGTTCGGCGGCCATCAGGTTCAGGAAGGTGACCATGGCGGCTTGCGAATCCAGCAGGCCCTCATCCATGTTCACGTCGATGACCGAGGCGCCGGCCTCCACCTGCTGGCGGGCCACCGACAGGGCGGCGTTGAAGTCGCCCTCGATGATCAGCTTCTTGAACTTGGCCGATCCGGTGACATTGGTCCGCTCGCCGATATTGATGAAGGTAGGACGCATGAGGCGGAGCCGTTCAGGACTGGAGGGACTTAAGGGCGGCCGTTGTCAGGCCGTCGGGACCGAAGGGGTTGATGATCTGGACGCCGCCAACAGCCTGACCATCTTGCATGTCTTCCGACAGCAGGGCCTGGACGCCGGCGCGGCCGCAGGCGGCCAGAAGAAGACCATCCCAATAGCCGAAACGACCAGCTCCGGCATAGGCCAGAGCCAGATCGACGCAGGCCGCGTCATAGGCGAAGGACGGAAAGCTCACGAACACGTTGCGGGCCTGCTGCGCGGCGAGATGAGCCGGCATCTTCAACCGTCGCCGAAGCGCATTCTGCACCTCGCCCACCACCTGCAGGGCGATTGGCTGGTCTTGCCGGGCCAGGATGGCGATGACCTCGCGTGCGATATCCTGCTTCAACCGATCGCGATCATCGAGGGCGTAGACGAAGACGTTGGTGTCGGCCGAGACGATCATCGCTCGTAGAGATCTTCGCGCGCCCCGTAGGGATGCTCGGAACGCCAACCCTGGCCCCGGATCGACAGGTAGGATTCCAGGGCGGCGGCGCGCTCCGCTGGCGAGACCCCCGGAGGCGGCTGAATGGGCAGGGGATTTCGCGGGCCGGCCTCCGCCTCGGCGGCCAGCTCCAGTGAGACAACATCTCCACGCCGCTTGGCGTAAAGTTCTCGCCAGAAGGCCTGGGTGCGGCCGAGGGGGCGCAGGCCCCGTGTGGGACGGCCATCGCGGCCATCATCCATCTTGCACCAGGTTCCAGCCACGCCATCGACCGCAAGCTGGATCACCTCGCCAGGGTGAAGGGCCAGCACCCTTTGCGACAGATGGGGGTCCCCCTGAATGTGCTTCGCCCAGATCACGAAGTCCGAAACTGTCGTCAACGCCACGGCATCAACTCCCACTTGAGCGCGAGACCAGATATGGGGCATCCGGGGGCATGTCAACATACCCCCCATAACCCCAGGGTCTCACGCCAGCTCGAACGGTTCCAGCCCGGCCAGGCGCAGGGCGGTGGCGCGCTCCGGCGGCTGGCGCGGGGTCATGCCGCGGACCTCGTCGGCGACGTGGCGAATGTGGTCAGGCGTCGTGCCGCAGCAGCCGCCGAGGATGTTGACCAGGCCGCTGCTCGCCCATTCGTGCAGCTGGTGGCCGGTCTGGTCGGGGCTCTCGTCATACTCGCCCATGGCGTTGGGCAGGCCGGCATTGGGATAGGCCGAGACCAGCGTGTCAGCGATCCGGGCCAGCTCGGCGATGTGCGGCCGCATCAGGTCGGCGCCCAGCGCACAGTTCAGGCCGATGGCGAAGGGCTTGGCGTGGCGCACCGAGTTCCAGAAGGCCTCTACGGTCTGGCCCGACAGGGTGCGGCCCGAGCGGTCGGTGATGGTGCCGGAGATCCAGATCGGCAGGGGCTCAAAGCCCTCGTCTTCCAGGTCGAGGATGGCCTTGATGGCCGCCTTGCAGTTCAGCGTATCGGTGATGGTCTCGATCAGGAACAGGTCCACCCCCCCGTCGTGCAGGGCGATCATCTGCTGGCGATAGGCGTCATAGACCTGGTCGAAGGTGACGGTGCGCGCGCCCGGATCGTTCACGTCGGATGACATGGACAGCATGCGGTTCAGCGGCCCGACCGAGCCGGCGACGAAACGCGGCTTGTCCGGCTCGTTCTGCGTCCAGCGGTCGGCCACCTCGCGGGCGATCTTCGCGCCCTGGAAATTGATGTCATAGACCGCTTCGCCCGCCTCGTAGTCGGCCTGGGCGATGGTGGTGGCCGAGAAGGTGTTGGTCTCGGAGATATCGGCGCCGGCGGCGTAATAGGCCTCGTGCAGCTCGGCGATGATGTCGGGCCGGGTCAGGCAGAGGATGTCGTTATTGCCCTTCATATCGACGGGGTGGTCCTTGAACCGGTCCCCGCGATAGTCGGCCTCCGCCAGCTTGCGCTTCTGGATCATCACGCCCCAGGCGCCGTCCAGGATCAGGATACGTTGCTTGGCGGCGGCCTTCAGCGCGGCGATGCGCGCGGCGCGGCCGGGATGGACGTGGCTCATTGGGCGGCCTCCTGCTGTTTGGCCAGCTCTTGACGGAAGGCGGCCTCGCTCGCGGCGACCACCCTCTCCAATTCCGTGGGATCGACGAAGGGGTTGGGGGCGCCCTCGCCCATGGCCGCCCGCTTCTTCGCCAGGCCGAACTGTTCGGCGTGCGGCGCCAGGAAGACGTCGGCGCTCATGGTCTTCAGCCGGGCGAAGGTCTGCTCATAGTCGGCGACGATGCCGGGATACTGCGCCCCCTTGTCCGCCGAGACCAGGCGATTGGCGGCCACCGAGGTGGAGCAATAGATCATCGCCTGGCGGGCCTGGCCGTCCACGGCCAGGGGGAAGGTCCAGGTGGTGCAGCCCGGTGAATGGCCCGGCGTCAGATGGGCGGTCAGCGCCACGCCGCCCAGCTCCACGGTGTCGCCGTCCTGCAGCACGCGGTCCACGGCCACGGGCTTGAAGGCGAAGATTTCGACCTCTTCCGAGCCAGGATAGGTCCCGCTTTCCAGGGCCCCGCGGTCGCCCGCGCTGGCGGCCAGGGTCGCGCCGGTGGCGGCCTTCAGATCGGCCAGGCCGCCGGTGTGGTCGAAGTGGGCGTGGGTGTTGAGGATCACCTTCACATCCTTGGGCTCGAACCCAAGTTCGCGGATCGAGGCCAGGATCAGCGGCGCGCTGGTGGGCATGGCGCCGTCCACCAGGATGTGCCCCTCCGGCGTGGTGATCAGATAGACCGCGATGGTCTCGGTGCCCACATAGTAGAGGTTATCGGCGATATGCAGCGGCTCGCCCGGCGCGCTCCAGCCCGTCGGCAACTGGGCCTGGACGCCGCTGGCGATCAGAAGGGCGCCCGCGGCGCCGAGGATTAGGCTTTTCAGGTTCATGCGGCGGCCTCCGTAGGAGCAGGACCTGCCTCTCGCACGCCGAGCACCCGGCAAATGGCGTAGACAAGGTCGGCCCGGTTGAGCGTGTAGAAGTGGAAGTCCGAGAAGCCTTCCTCGGACAGGCGGGCGCACATTTCAGTGGCCACCGAGGCGGCGACCAGCTTGCGGGTCTCGGGGTCCTGGTCGAGGCCCTCGAACAGGTTGGACAGCCAGCCCGGGATGGTCACCCCGATCCGCTGAGACATGGTCGACAGGCCCTCGAAGCTGGAGACCGGCATGATCCCCGGCAGGATGGGGATGGTCACGCCCGCCTTGCGGATCTTGTCGATGAACCGCAGATAGCCATCGATATCGAAGAAAAAGTTGGTGATCGCCCGGGTGGCGCCCGCGTCGATCTTGGCCTTCAGCACGTCGATGTCGTGGTCCACGGACGGGCTTTCCGGGTGGATCTGCGGATAGAGGCCGACGCTGACATCGAAGGGCGCGATGGCCCGGATGCCGGCGGTCAGCTCCGTGGCGTTCTGGTAGCCATCGGATCGCGGCGTATAGGCGCCGCCGAGCGACCCGGGGGGATCTCCGCGCAGGGCGACGATATGGCGGATGCCGGCGTCCCAATAGTCCTGGATCACCTCGTCCACCTCTGCCCGGCTGGCCTCGACGCAGGTCAGGTGGGCGGCGGGCTTGAGGGTAGTTTCCTTGAGCATCCGCACCACCGTGCGATGGGTGCGGTCGCGGGTGGAGCCGCCGGCGCCATAGGTCACCGAGACAAAGGTGGGGTTCAGCGGCTCCAGGCGGCGGATCGCCTCCCAGAGGCTCGCCTCGCTCTTGGGTCCCTTGGGCGGCGAGAATTCGAAGGACACCGACGGGCGCTGGCCCACGCCGGCGCCAGCGCGGGCCACGGGACCCAGGGCGTTGGGAGGGACAAAGGTCATGCGGCGGTCCTTTTGCGGAGCGGCGCGCGCTCGGCGCTCCAGATCTTGATGGTCAGGCCGGCGGCCTGGGTCGGCGGCAGGGCGCTGGCCTGGATCTGGCCCAGACCGGCGTCTTCCAGCCATCGCTCCATCTCGGCGTCGGAGAAGCCCAGACGGCGATGCTGATGCTCGTCGCGGAGATGTTCCAGGCCGTGGGGGGCGAAGTCGATGATCAGCAGGCGACCGCCCGCCGCCACGAGGCGTCCGGCCTCGCGCACGGCGACCGCGGGCTCGTTGAGATAGTGCAGCACCTGATGGACCACCACGAGATCGGCGCTCTCATCAGGCAGGCGGGTGCCAAAGATGTCCCCGTGGCGCAGTTCGCAATGGTCCAGGCCCGCCTTGCCCACATGGCTGCGGGCGATGTTGAGCATCTGTTGCGACAGGTCGAGGCCCAGCGCCTGCTCGGCCTGAGGCCCCAGCAGGGTCAGCATCCGGCCCGTGCCCGAGCCCAGGTCCACCAGACGGCGGAAGGGGCCAGGACCTGCAGCCTTGCGGATCGCCGCTTCGACGGCCTCGTCGGCCACATAGAGGGCGCGGATCTCGTCCCAGCGGGCGGCGTTGCGGGCGAAATAGGCGCCGGCCTCGGTCTCGCGCTCGGCCTGGACGGTGCGCAGCCGCTCGGAGTCCCGCGCCAGGGTGGGGTCGGCCGGTTCGATGATGTCGAGCACCTCGTCCACAAGCCGGCGGGCCTCTCCAGACGTCACCAGGCGATAGAAGACCCAGGCCCCATCGGGAAACCGCTCCACCAGCCTGGCCTCGGCCAGCAGCTTGAGGTGGCGGGAGACCCTGGGCTGGCTCTGGTCCAGCACACGGCAGATCTCCAGCACCGCCAACTCTTCATGCGCCAGCAGGGCGAGAATGCGCAGGCGGGTGGGCTCTCCCGCCGCGCGCAAGACATCGACAACCTGACTGTTGGAAAGCGCCATGGATCACATAAAGATATCCTTATGTGATTATGTCAAGCCTGAGCAGAGGTTCAGGCGGCCTGCTTCTGATCCTCATAGACCCATTCGGCGGCCACCTGTAGGCCCGACGCCAGATCGTCTTCCAGACGCCGGCGGACGGCCGCCCATACCTCGGCCTCGCAGGCCTCTTCCATCGCCATGTCGAACAGCCGGGCGAAGGCGCGAAGGTCCATCCGTGCGGTGTCCGAGAGCGTGGGCGCCTCCTCGGTCAGCAGGACATCATAAAGGCGGCAAAGATCCATGAACGCCCCCGTCGGCGGGACGGACAAGGGGGCGGCATAAGCGTGCATCGGACAACCCTGAACCTACTGGCCCTGAACTACTGGCCCTGAACTACTGGCCTGTCAGAATGCCTGTCGCGCCCCGGGGTTCAGGCCCGGTGGACGATTCACGCAAATGTCACGTCCAGATCGGAAGAGCGTCGTGTAGGGAAAGAGGGGAGATCTCGGTGGTCGCCGGACCATTAACAAAAAAAACAACGCAACC
>CALEOQ010000297.1 GCA_937910255.1 uncultured Caulobacteraceae bacterium
GTGTCGGACTTCTGGCGTCGTCCGTGAGTGTCCTGCTGACAATGTTGTGTTTTTCAAGCAGAAGAGGGCATACGAGATGACGACGTGACTGGAGTTCAGACGTGTGCTCTTCCGATCTTCTGGCCCATGCCCGGATGACCGGCGAGCCGGACCTGATCGCCGACGCCCTGATCAATGTGGGCGACATGGCCTATGAGGAGCATCGCCTCGACGCCGCCGTCGAAAGCTATGAGGCCGCGGTGACCCTGCGCCGTGATCTGGCCCGGGACGCCGGAACGGCCGAGGCCCGCCGCGCCCTCTCGGTCGCCTTGGAACGCCTGGCCGACGCCCGCGAAGACCGGGGCCATCGCAGCCGGGCTCTCGACCTTTATCGGGAAAGCGAGGCCCTGGCCGCCGAACTGGCCCAGGCCGACGCCGCCCGCTATGGCGGCGATCTGGCCGCCACCCGCCAGCGGCTGGAGGAGCTCGAGGCCCGCATCCTGGCCTGAGGCCGAAACGAAAATCGCCCCCTCCGCCGATGCGAAGAGGGCGACAGGTTTCGAACCTGGTGCGACCGGTCAGGCCGGCTGAAGCTGCCGGCGGACCATCTTGGCGTAGTCGTCCATCAGGCTCAGCGAGATATTGCCCGGGGTGAAGCTGTACTCGCCGATCTGCGAGACCGGGGTCACCTCGGCCGCCGTGCCCACCACGAAGCACTCGGTGAAGCCGGCTAACTCTTCGGGCTTGATGTGGCGCTCGACCACCTCGAAGCCCTTGGTCTTGGCCAGGGCGATCACCGACTGGCGGGTGAGGCCGTTCAGGAAGCAGTCGGGGGTGGGCGTATGCAGCACCCCGTCCTTGACGAAGAACACGTTCGACCCGGTGCTCTCGGCCACATAGCCGCGGTAGTCGAGCATCATGGCGTCGGTGAACCCATCCTTCTCCGCGGCGTGCTTGGAGATGGTGCAGATCATGTAGAGGCCGGTGGCCTTGGCGTGGACCGGTTCGGTCTCCGGCGAAGGCCGCTTGTACTTGGCCCAGCACATGCGGATGCCCTTGGCCTTCTCCTCCGGCGAGAAGTAGCTGGGCCACTCCCACACCGCGATGGCCACATGGATCTTGGTCTGCTGGGCCGAGACGCCGATCATCTCCGAACCCCGCCAGGCGATGGGCCGGACATAGGCGTCGGTCAGGCCGTTCTTGGCGCAGGTGTCCTTGCAGGCCTGATCGATCTCGGCCACCGTGAACGGGATCTCGAAGTCGAGGATCTCCGCCGACTTGAACAGGCGCTCGGTATGTTCGGTAAGCTTGTAGATCTCGCCGCCATACATCCGCTCGCCTTCGAACACCGCCGAGGCGTAGTGGAGGCCGTGCGTCAATACGTGCACCTTCGCCTCGCGCCAGGCCACGAACTGGCCATCCAGCCAGATCCATCCGTCGCGATCGTCAAAGGGAACGAGAGACATAGGCGTAGAGCCTCCTTTCAATGCGCCTCCCTTACAGCGCCGCAAGCCGCGCTCGTCAAACGAAATGGCCACGCCTCGGCATGGCGGCGCGCGCCTGAGCGGCCTATCCTGATCGCCGCGTTCAACGGGGAGCCCGCCTGCGCATGAGCCTCGCCGAAGCCTCCGGCCCCGCACGCCATCTGCTGGTGGTCGATGACGACGACCGCATCCGCGATCTCTTGAAGGCCTTTCTCAGCCGGGAGGGCTATCGGGTGACCACCGCCTCGGGCGGCGAGGGCGCGCGGCGGCTGCTGGAGAGCCTGGATTTCGACCTGGCGGTGTTCGACGTGATGATGCCCGGGGAGGACGGCATGTCCCTCACCCGCTGGCTGCGCGGCCGCAGCGGCGCGGCCGGCCGCACGCCGGTCCTGATGCTGACCGCCCGCGGGGAGGCCGAACACCGGATCGAGGGCCTGCAGGTCGGCGCCGACGACTATCTGGGCAAGCCCTTCGAGCCCCAGGAACTGTTGCTGCGCATCGGCGCCATCCTGCGGCGCACCGCCGAGCGGGCGCCGGGCGGAAGCGCCCTGGCCCTTGGCCTCTGCATGTTCGATCCGGCCCGCGGCGAACTCAGCCAGGACGGCGCGCCCATCCGCCTGACCGAGGGCGAAGCCGCCCTGCTCAAGCGCCTGGCCCAGACCCCGCACGAGCCGGTGGACCGGCTCGAACTCGCCCGCGACACCGTCGATCCCTCGGGCCGGGCCGTGGACGTGCAGGTCACCCGCCTGCGCCGCAAGATCGAGGCCGACCCCAAGGCGCCCCGCTATCTCCAGACCGTTCGCGGCGTGGGCTACATGCTGGCGCCGGACTGATGCGCCTTAGGGTCACGCCTCGATATCTGGCCCGGCTGATCAAGCGCCAGCTGCCCACCAGCCTGTTCGGCCGGTCCCTGCTGATCATCGTCCTGCCGGTGGCCCTGATGCAGGTGGCGGTCACCTGGATCTTCTTCGACGCCCACTGGGACACCGTCACCAGCCGCCTGTCCGACGGCCTGGCCGGGGAGGTCGCCTGGGCCGTGGAGGGCTATCAGGACGACAAGAGTCCCGAGGCCTTCGCCGTCCTGGCCAGGCGGGCCGAGGAATCCCTGAGCCTCTCCATCGCCCTGCAGGAGGGGCGGGTCCTGCCCCAGAACCGGCGCTACTCGTTCTTTGCGCCGGTGGACCGCGCCCTCAAGCGCGCCCTGGCCGAGCGGCTGGACGCCCCCTTCTGGTTCGACACCACCCGCTACCCCGCCTATGTGGACATCCGCGTGCAGGTGGATGAGGGCGTGCTGCGGGTGCTCGCGCCCCGGGACCGGGCCTTCGCCACCCAGGGACACATCTTCATCCTCTGGATGACGGTGGCGACCCTGTTGCTGACCGCCGTGGCCATCCTCTTCATCCGCAACCAGACCCGGGCCATCGAGCGCCTGGCCTCGGCCGCCGACGCCTTTGGCCGCGGGGTGGACGACACCGGCTTCAAGCCCCACGGCGCCCGCGAAGTCCGCCAGGCGGCCCACGCCTTCCTGTCCATGAAGTCGCGCATCCAGCGCCATATCGAACAGCGCACCGCCCTGCTGGCCTCGGTCAGCCACGACCTGCGCACGCCGCTCACCCGCCTGAAGCTGGAGCTGGCCCTGGCGCCGCCGGGGACACGCACCGCCGAGATGAAGCGGGACCTGGCCGAGATGGAGCACATGATCGACGAGTACCTGGCCTTCAGATCGGAAGACGTCGGGTAGGGAAAGAGGGTAGAGCTCGGTGGCCGCCGTACCATGAAAAAAAAAAACACCCCCACCCCCCCCCCCCCACGTCCTCATGCGCGCTAGTATATCACAGCCCACACAGAGACCAGCTGCGTCTGCACACCC
>CALEOQ010000298.1 GCA_937910255.1 uncultured Caulobacteraceae bacterium
TCGCGACCGACTGAGGTAGTTTTTTTTTTTCAAGCAGAAGACGGCATACGAGGTTACGACGTGACTGGAGTTCAGACGTGTGCTCTTCCGATCTAACGCGCGCGGGGCAAACCCGCCTGAGGTCATTTACGAGGGGAAGCTGGCGATGGATGGCGGCGGCGAAGCGCAAAACGGCCTGGTCACCGACGGCGAATGGGCCGGATGGCGCACCTGGGAGGGCTCCGATCCCTTCGAGGACCACGCCGGGCCCTTCTACTTCCGGCACGATCCCGACGGCACGCCGCGCTGCGCCTTCCGCGCCGAGAAGAAGCACATGAACGGCGGCGGCTTCATGCACGGCGGTTGCATCATGACCTTCGCCGACTATTGCCTGTTCGTGATCGCCCGCGAGGCGCTGCAGGGAAACCATTCGGTGACCGCCACCCTGAACGGCGAGTTCGTCGGCGCCGTGCCCCTGGGCGCGCTGGTGGAATGCACCGGCGAGGTGGTCAAGGCCGCCCGCTCCATGGTCTTCGTCCGCGGGCTCATCACCACCGGTGGGGAAAACGTCATGAGCTTCTCCGGCGTCATCAAGAAGCGCGGGCCCCGGACCTGAACCTTGCGCGCCACCCCCACGACGCCATGTTGAGGGCGCCGCCCATCCGTCAGGAGTCTCCATGAGCCAGCCCGCCAAACGCAATCTGGGCCAGATCGCCATGGGGGCCGCGCTCGCCTTGCTGGCCGGACCCGTGGCCCTGTTCAAGGCCGTCGAGCTGGCCTTCTTCCTCACCGGCGTGGCGCCAGATCATTGGATGACCTCAGCCGAACCGACGGCCATGCCGGTCTCCATCGTCGTGCTGATCTTCTCAGGCCTGGTGGCGGCCTATGGCGTGCGCATGGTGTGGCGTGAACTGAAGTCGCCGACCTCGTGACGCGGCTTTCGGTCCTCGACCTGTCGCCGGTGGGTGCTGGCGTCACCCAGGCCCAGGCCGTGCGCCAGACGCTGGAGGTGGCCAAGGCCGCCGAGCGGCTGGGCTATGACCGCTTCTGGGTGGCCGAGCACCACAATATCGAGGGCCTGGCCTCTCCCGCCCCCGAAATCCTGATCGCCGCCCTGACCCAGGTCACCTCCACCATCCGCCTGGGCTCCGGCGGGGTGATGCTGGTCAACTATTCGCCGCTGAAGGTCGCCGAGGTCTTCATGGAACTGGAGGCCCTGGCCCCAGGGCGCATCGATCTGGGGGTCGGCCGGGCGCTGGGGGCTGACGGGCGCACAGGCGCGGCCCTGCGTTCGGCCTCTTCAGAGGCCTTCCCGCACTATTTCGCGCTGTTGAACGCCTGGCTGCTGGACGCCTCGGGAAAGGAGCTGATCGGCGCCGATCATCCGGCCCGGGAGATCCGCGCCCATCCCAAGGGGCCGTCGCATCCGGACCTGTTCATGCTGTGCTCGTCTCCCGACAGCGCCGACTTCGCAGGCCGGGCGGGCGTGGGGATAGTGTTTGCGGAATTCATCGCCAGGGCCGACGGGGGCCCGGCGGTGGAGGCCTACCGGCGGGCCTTCACGCCCTCGCCGTTTCGTCAGAGGCCGATGGCGGCCATCGCCAGCATTGCGCTGGCGGCCGAGACAGAGGCCGAAGCCCTGCGGCTGGACGCGCCACGGCGCGCCTCGACCCTCGCCACCGCCCTGGGGCGGCGTCAGCGGTTCCCGGTCATCCCCGAGGCGCAGGCCTTCCTGGCCGAACACGCTGGTGATCCGCGCCTGGCGGACATTGAGGCGCGCAGCATAGCCGGCTCAGCCGAACAGGTTCGGACCCGTCTTGCGGACAAGGCTCAGGCCAGCGGCGCCGACGAAATCTTCGTCATGGCGTCCGGACCCAGCCTGGAAAGCCGCATCCGGTCGCTGGAGCTGATCAAGCCCGCCTGACTGTACGCTAGAAGAGGCCTGCTCGCTGGGCGATGACCACCAGGGCGATCACCACCAGCAGGGCCTGGATGATCCCGTTCAGGGGGCCCGGGATGGGCAGGAGGCGCACGGCGTAGAGAGCGAGGCCGAGGACCACGAGGATGATGACGATGGTGATGAGCAATGACATGCCATCCTAACCTCTGCCTTGGGCAAAGGTTCCGGCCGCCCGCTCGCAATCTCGCACTGGCGGACCCCCGGTTTGCGGCCTAGCGTGTCGGCCATGGCCAGCACGACGAACACCACCAGCCGCGAGCGGCTCAACGACGCCAATCTTGGCAAGCTTCCGGGCCACCTGGGGCTTGAGATCCTGGAGACCGACAACGGTCGCGTGGTGGGTCGCTTCCGCGTGCGCGAGGACCTGGTCGCCCACACCGGATTTCTGCTGGCCGGCGCGGTGTTGACCGTCGCCGACATCCTCTGCGCCTACGGCGTCTCCACAGCCTGGCCCGAAGGCGCCAGCGGCTTCACCACCGCCGAGGTGAAGTGCAACTTCGTCGGCACCCTGCGCGAGGGCGAGGTGCTGTGCACCGCCACCCTGCTGCACGGCGGCCGAACCACCCAGGTCTGGGACGCCCGAGTCGAGGACGCCGCCACCGGCAAGCTGATGGCCGCCTTCCGCTGCACCCAGATCATCCTCTATCCGCGGGCGTGAGCCTCAGTCGGCGATCCGGTAGTCCATGGCCACCACCTGGCGGACGCTGCGCCAGGGCTTGATGTCGGCGGCGATCACCAGGCGCCGCGGCCCCTCCCAATCAGGCAGGGGCTGGCCGTCAAGGGTGTCAGCCAGGATCGCCACGTCCTTGTGCAGGTCCTTGTCGGCCTCGACGGCGGAGACCACGGCGGCGTAGCCGTCGGCGCCGCGGACCACGAGATAGCCCCGCATCGGATCTCCGTGGGCGCGCATGCCCACCGGCAGGCCGGCGGCCCGCATCACATAGGCCAGCGGCGGCCCCTCATAGAGGCTGGGGCCCGCCTCGCCCGGCACGGTCACCTGGGCCCGGGGCAGGTCGGCGAGCGCCGCGGCGCTGAGCGTCACCTGCGTTCCGTCGGCCTTGGAGATGGTCAGGTCCTGAGCGACCGCTGGGGCGGCGAGGGCCAGCAACAGGCCGGCGAACAACAAGGATTTCATAGGGCGGTCTTGACCGAGTCACGGGCGCGCATGGCCTCAAGCCAGCGGTTCACATGGGTCAGCTCCTCGGGCGGGCAGATCGGAAGAGCACACGTCTGAACTCCAGTCACGTCGTAATCTCGTATGCCGTCTTCTGCTTGAAAAAAAAAAAAACCCAAACACACCCGACCCCCCCTGACGATCGTAGCATCGCCTTGATCGAGCCCGCAACACTGCGAGGCTCTGCTTGTCTTCTAACAGCCACGCTCGTAGTCGTCCAC
>CALEOQ010000299.1 GCA_937910255.1 uncultured Caulobacteraceae bacterium
AATATGATGTGGATATAGAGTGAGCTATAAGTGCGGCAGGTCTAGGGAGTACAAGAGAAAAGGCCAAGTGGACGAATGGTGTTGTTTTTTTTTTTTGCAAGCTGAAGACGGCATACGAGGTTACGACGTGACTGGAGTTCAGACGTGTGCTCTTCCGATCTATCCCGGGCCGCGGCGTACCAGCGCGGCTCTTCCCCCGGGCCGTCGGGGCGCACCCGGGCGCTGCCGAACACCACGATGGTCGACAGGACGCCCCACTTCCGCAGCGCCTCTTCAGCCTTGGCGTACTCCAGCAGGAAGCGCACGCCGCGCATGGAATCCCCCAGCAGGAAGTCCTGGTCCAGGGCCGCCAGACGGTAGGAGGGGGAGGCCATCTGGCCGGAATTGCCATTTGGGACGGGGGCGTCTTCGGTCATGCGCCGGTTGTGCCCGGAGTCGGCGCAAGGGGTCGAGGCGCCCAATCTGGGGCGAAAAGGGGCGAATACAACCTCCCGTTCACCTTACTGAACAAAAAATCCCTTGAATTGTGGGTCTTGGGTCCATTTGCTCAGGTGACACCCGCCCAAGGCCTTGGCAGTGTCCAAGGCCGATTCCCAACCTGGAGCCATCCATGAACACCTCCGACATCATCGATCGCGTCGCCGCGGCCGACGACAAGCTGACCAAGGCGCAAGCCAAGCAGATTGTGGACGGCGTTTTCGCCGCCATCCGCGACGCCGCCATCAGCGGTGAGGAAGTGTCCGTGCCGGGCTTTGGCAAGTTCAAGGTGCAGAACAAGCCGGCGCGCACGGGCCGCAACCCCCAGACCGGCGAAGCCGTTCAGATCGCCGCCTCCAAGAAGGTGTCGTTCCAGCCGGCCAAGGCCCTGAAGGACGCCGTCAACGGCTAAGGCCGAGACGATCTTTGGAAGATTGGCGGTCCCAGGCGGGACCGCCTGAGCGCCGTCACCATCCGGCGATCAAGGCCGGCGTCTTCGCGACGCCGGCCTTTGTCTTTGCCGGTCTTTGTCTTGCCGGCCTTGGTTTTGGGTCGCCCTGGGCTAGGATGCGACGCCAGGAGAGGGGAGCCGGCCAATATGGATCTTCAGCGTCCGCGGCCTGAACGGATTATCCTCGCCTTTCTCATCGCACCCCTGGCGCCCTCGGCCTTGGCCGCGACCTTGACCCTTTTTGATGGCCATCCGAATGGCGGCTATCGGCAGTGGTTTGCACTTTTCGCCTTTGCAGCCTTTCCGACGGCCTTGCTGCTCGGGGCGCCGGCCTATTTCCTTCTGCGCAACCGGTTGAAGCCAAGGCTCGTCTACATCGTCCTGACCGGTGGGCTGATCGCGGTGGCCCCATGGATGCTGCTCGTCATTTTTGGTCCGGCTCCGGAATTCGCCAGCTCTGGCCAGCGCGTCACGGTCGAGCATGGCGCCAGGACACTCTGGGGTTGGCTGGAAGCGCTCGGGTCGATCAGCGGGATCTTCGCCCTTGGCCTGATCGGCGGCTTCACCTTCTGGCTCGTCGCGCTTGGCCTTCCTGGCTGGAAAACCAACGGCCCCCCGTCGGCGCTTGATAGGTAAGGGCAGGCGGTTGGGTCTGCTTCCGCCCCCGCCATGGCCACCTATGTTCTTGACGCAGGAGATGCTTCATCCTGCCCCTCGGTCTCACTGGTGACCGAAGGAGGGGGCGTCATGTCGTTCATTGAGACCATCGCCGATCTTGAGGCCCTCTACGGGTCGGCCAACGCCGCGTCCACGGTGAAGGTCGCCGATCATGTGACGGCGCTCTACCGTCCCTTCGTGGAGGCTTCGCCGTTCGTGGCCCTGGCGACCAGCGGGCCGGAGGGGCTGGATTGCTCGCCCCGGGGCGACCAGCCGGGCTTTGTGCGGATCGAGGCGCCGAACCGACTGGTGATGCCCGATCGCCGCGGCAACAATCGCTGCGACAGCCTCCGCAACATCGTGCGCGATCCGCGCGCCGCCTTCCTGTTCCTCATACCCGGCTCCGGAACCTGCCTGAGGGTCAATGGGCGCGCGCGCCTGTCGATCGACGAGAATCTCCTGGCCAGCTTCGCCGTCGAGGGAAAACCGCCGCGCTGCGCGATCGTGCTCGAAACCCAGGCGGTCTATTTCCAGTGCGCCCGGGCCATCGTGCGGTCCCACCTGTGGGACGCCGCCCACCATGTGGCCCCCGACAGCCTGCCGACCCCGGGCGAGATCCTGGCGGCGATGTCGGACCACCAGGAGGGCGGCGACGACTACGACCGCCAATGGCCCGCGCGGGCCCAGGCCAGTCTTTGGTAGGCGGCTACCCCGCGGGGGCCAGGAAGGGCAGGGGCTCCAGGTCGAGGGCCTTGCGGAAGGTGTTGTGATAGTGGTGCAGCGGCGGCTCGTTGCGGCCGAACAGCACCTCGGGCAGCAGACCTGAGGCCAGGGCGCGCTGGGTGGTTTCGGCGGTGGCGTAGTCTTCTGCGGCCACCACCCGGGTGAAGGCTTCCGAGAAGGCGATGGCGAATTCCGGGTTCTCCGCCAGCACTTCGGGCGCAAAATAGTAGCTGATCTTCGAGACCGACCGGCCGGGATCGTCCGGGTGGGGATAGACCCGCACCACGGCGATGCGGTGGGCGCCCACATTGATCACCACGTTCGGGAACAGGAAGTAGACCGGGAAGCCGCCCTCCTCGATGCGCCACTCGGCCTCCGGCCGGTCGCGCAGGCCGTCGATACCCTTCAGGCAAAGGATCATCCTGTGGTTCCGGTCATAGCTCCGATAGGACAGCACATCCCCGTGGAAGTTGTTGGCCAGGGTGTCCTTGTGCAGGCGCTTGAAGTGGTAGGTTTCGCCGAACGTGTCGGTGGCGAGCTTCCAGTTCAGCTTCATGTCCAGGGCCTGCTCCAGGCCGACCACATAGCGGCCCCAACCCCAGGATTCGAGGTCCTCGGCCACGCCCTGGAACAGGGCCTCGGTGTCGATGACGCCCTGGGGATCGGGATGGACCAGCAGGAAGCCCAGGTGTTCGACGCAGGGCAGCTCCACCAGGCCCAGGCAGGCGCGGTCGACGGCGCCGAAATGCGCCTCCATCGGCAGCCCCACCAGGGCGCCGGAGGCGTCATAGGTCCAGGCGTGGAACGGGCAGGTGAACAGCGCCTTGCGGCCCTTGGGCGCCTGTTCGACCATCGAGCCGCGGTGGCGGCAGGCGTTCAGGAAGGCGTGGGCCACGCCGTCACGGTCGCGGGTCACCAGCACGGGGACGCCGAAGTCCTCGGTGGTCATGAAGCTGCCGGGCTCGGGCAGGTCGCCGCTCATGCCGACCACCTGGGGATGGCCGCGGAAGAACCGCGCCCATTCCTGCTTGGCGAGGTCTGGGCAGGTATAGGTCGCGGCGGGCGCGGCGCGGACGCCGCCGGCGTCGGCGTTCACGCCCTCATCGAGCTGTTGCAGGAGTTCGCGGAGGACTTCGATCTGGACGGCGTGTTTCATCGGGACTCACCTGGATCGCAAGGGTCAGAGGGCCGCATCGACGATGCGGAAGGCGGTGTGGATCTGGTTGCGCTGGGTTTCCGGGGGCAGGGCGCGCCGGCTGGAGACGCGCAGGCCCTCCAGAAGCAGCATGAGCACGGCCGAGAGGTCGGCGGCCTTCTGCGGCGAGCATCCGGTCTTCAGAAGACTGGCTTCGAAGGCGGCCTGCACCTGGGCCAGATGGGCGCTGGCCCGTTGGCTCAGGGCGTCGTCCACCCCGGCCATTTCCAGGCTCGTGTTGACCAGGAGGCAGCCCCAGTGGGACTCGCCATCGCCCATGCGCCCCAGGCCCATCTCGAAGAACCGCTTCAGGCCGTCCAGCGGCGGGTTCGTCTCCAGGGTCCCGTTCAGGAAGTTGAGGGTCCGCGCGGCGAACAGGTCCAGGCATTCCAGGAACAGGGCGCGCTTGTCGCCGAAGGCGGCGTAGAAGCTGCTCCGGCTGATCTCCATGGCGGCCAGAAGGTCTGAGAGCGAGGCGGCCTGATAGCCGCGGCGCCAGAACAGCAGCAGGGCGCGATCACGGGCGAGGGTTCGGTCGAATTCCACGGGACGGGCCATGGGCGATAGTTTTGTACCGATCGGTCCTGAATTGCAATGATCTCAGATGACGCGGATATAATGCGCCTAAGATAGATTATCGGAAATTACAGAGGCCGGTTCTGAGCTCGCCTTGACTCGGACGGTCCCACCGACGCAAATAGAACAAATGAGGAACACGTCTCCAGAGCGCGGCCAGATCGCCGCCCTTCGCGCGCAGCTGGCGACCCTTGAGGGTCCCGGCGGCGGTCGGGTGCGGACGGCGTCTGAGGCTGTGGCGGAGTTCTCGCCGTTCAGCGCGGATTTTCAAGGGCTTCACGACCTCTATGCCGAGAGCGTCGCCGACGCTGTGGCCGTTAACGCCTTCGGCCTGGGCCTGGCTTTGCGGACGGCGGCTGGTCGTCCCATCGTCTGGGGGCTGCACGACCAGATGGCCAACGAGGCCGGCCGGCCCCATGGGCCGGGAGATCGGAAGAGCACACGTCTGAACTCCAGTCACGTCGTAATCTCGTATGCCGGCTTCTGCTTGAAAAAAAAAAACACCAACCCACCCCCCCCCCCCCACCACCACGCGTGCACCGATCTCATCCACCCTCTGCTCGTGCTCCTGATACGACCTCC
>CALEOQ010000300.1 GCA_937910255.1 uncultured Caulobacteraceae bacterium
GATGACTGACAAGCGTGCGTAGTGAGGGAACGGGTGGCGAGGTCCGCGGAGAGCGAGGGCGATCGTGTGAGGAGTGCGTGGGGGTTGTTCAGCTGATGTGTCGTGTGTGCGGTGGTTTGTGTTTTTTTTTTTTTAATGATACGGCGACCACCGAGATCTACACTCTTTCCCTACACGACGCTCTTCCGATCTACCCTGGCGGCGTTGCTGTTCACCATCCTGGCCATGTTCAGCCTCAAGGGCGGCGATGTGGTCGCCCTGCCCCTCGACGCCCTGCGCATCGCCGCGCCGCTGGCCATCTACTTCTTCGTCATGTTCGTGGTCAGCTTCCTGATGGGCAGGCTGATCGAAGCCGACTATCCCCGCACCACGGCCCTGGCCTTCACCGCAGCCTCCAACAATTTCGAGCTGGCCATCGCCGTGGCCATCGCGGCCTTTGGCCTGACCTCCCCCGTGGCCTTCGCCGCGGTCATCGGGCCGCTGGTGGAGGTGCCGGTGCTCGTCCTGCTGGTCTCTGTCGCTCTCTGGCTGGGCCGCCGCTACTTCCCCGACACGGCGCCGCCCCGGGACCCCGCATGAGCCGCCTGCGCGACCTGCCCGATCCCGACCACCTCCCCGCCCTGGACCCGGCCTTCCTGGACCGGCGGCCAGCCTTCGGCCTGGGTCCGGAAGACCATCCCCCGCGGATCCTGCTGCTCTATGGCTCGCTACGGCCCCGGGCCTTTTCCCGGCTCTGCGTCGAGGAGGCCGCCCGTCTGCTTCAGTTCATGGGCTGCGAGACGCGCATCTTCGATCCCACAGATCTTCCCCTCCCTGATCAGGTCGCTGGCGACGATCATCCGGCGGTCGCCGAGCTGCGGGCGCACGCCCTGTGGTCGGAGGGCATGGTGTGGTGCAGTCCGGAACGCCACGGCCAGGTCACCGGCGTCATGAAGCTGCAGATCGATCACCTGCCATTGAACATGGGCGGCCTTCGCCCAACCCAGGGCCGCACCCTGGCGGTGATGCAGGTTTCGGGCGGGTCGCAGAGCTTCAATGCGGTCAACACCCTGCGCCTGCTCGGCCGCTGGATGCGGATGATCACCATCCCCAACCAGTCCAGCGTCGCCAAGGCCTATGAGGCGTTCGACGAGGCCGGCCGGATGAAGCCCTCGGCCTATTATGACCGCATCGTCGATGTGATGGAGGAACTGGTCCGCTTCACCATCCTCACCCGCCCACACGCCAAGGGTCTGGTGGACCGGTACTCCGCACGCAAGGCGGCCGGAACGCCTTTGGATGCAGATCGAGACCTGTCGGCGATCGCCATCAGCCCGCAGATCGCTCGTTGAGGACACGGACCTCACGGTCTTGGCATGCAACCACGCCGCCGAAGGCCGACTTCCCCTCTGAGATCGCCGCCCGGCGATCGAAATGAGGAGGAGCAACCATGTCTGAACACGACGGGACATCGGCGCAGGCCAAGGAGGCCGCCAAGGCCGCGGAGCTTAAGCAGGATAGCGCCCCGACACCGCATCCCGACGCCGGTCGGCAAGCTGGCCAGGGGATGACGCCCACCCCTAATGAGGACATCGCCCCGTCCGGCGCCCTCGACGCCGAAGGGTACAAGCCCGTGGTGGAGCGGTCGCGCAAGGCGCGGTGAGCGCCATCGAGGCTCAGGCGTCTTCGTCCGTCGCCAGCCTGTAGCCGACCCCCGGCTCGGTGAGCAGCACCCGAGGCGCGGCGGGATTTTCCTCAAGCTTCTGACGGAGCTGGGCGACCAGGACCCGCACGAACTGCGCATCGACGCTCGCCTGAGGTCCCCAGACGGCGGCGATCAGCTGCTTATGGGTCACCACGCGGCCGGCATGGCGGGCCAGGGCACGGACCAGGTCGTACTCCCGCGGGGTGAGGCGCACCTCCTGCTCCTGGACGTAGGCCCGCCGCGTGGCGAAGTTCACTTCCAGTTCGGCGCTGCGGAAGCTCGCCTGGCCCGACAACCGACGGTCTCGCCCCCGGACTGAGGCGCGGATGCGGGCGAGCAGTTCGCCGACACCGAACGGCTTGTTGACGAAATCGTCGGCCCCGAGATCGAGGGCGGCGATCTTCTCGGTCTCCAGGTCCCGGGCCGACAGGACCACGATCGGCACATCCGACCACTCCCGAATGTGGGCGATAACGTCCTTGCCGTCCATGTCGGGCAGGCCGAGATCGAGGATCACCACGTCGCACGCCTCGGTCGCCAGATGGGCCAGGGCCGCCGCGCCACCTTCGGCGGTGGCGACCTCATAGCCGGCGGCGGTCAGAGCCGGCCGCAGGGCGCGGAGGATCTGCGGCTCATCATCGACCAGCAGCAGGCGTCCCTCGGCGCTCACGGCTTGGCCCTCGGCAGCATCAGAGACACCACCAGACCGCTCCGCTCGCCACGGTCGCGGGCGGTCACGACGCCGCCCATGGCCTCGATCAGGCCCTTGACGATCGACAGGCCCAGGCCTGCGCCCTGCAGGTTTTCGTTGGCCGATCTCGACCGATAGAACTTCTCGAAGATGCGGGACGATTCCTCGGCCCCGACGCCTGGCCCTTCGTCGACCACGTCCACCAGCAGCATGTCGTCCAACCGGCGCAGGCTGATCTCGACCGTCCCCTGTTCCGGACTGAACCGCAGGGCGTTCTCCATCACATTACCCAGGGCCTGTTCGAACAGAATGGGATCGCCCAGGGCCACCAGACGATCCCCCTCGACGCGGAGTTCTATCGACCGGCCGCCGCGACGCCGTTCGAAACGGCGGACTAGGCGGTCCAGGCTTTCGGCCATCTCGAACGGCGCGCCCTGGATCGCCAAGGCGCCGGCCTCCAGCTTGGTCATGTTCAGCAGATTGCCGACAAAGGCGTTCAGACGTTCGGCCTCTTCCTGGATCGTGTCGAGGAGATCGTGGCGCACCTCGGCCTCAAAGGCGTCTCCGAACGCCCGCAGGCTGCTGGCCGAGGCCAGGATGGAGGCCAGCGGGGTCCGCAGGTCATGCGAAATCGAGGACAGGAGGGCGTTGCGAAGCGACTGCGTGCGATCAGTGGCCTCGATCTCGGCCCAGGCGCGGCTGAGCCTCGCCCGCGCGATCGCGGTGGCCCCCATGTCCAGCATGACGTGGATGAGCTGGGCCTCATCGCTATCACCGGCCTTGGCGCCGGGGCTCCGCCAAGCCGCAGCGCCCAGGCGGCGGCCTTCGGCCCAGAGCGTTCGCAACCGCCAGTCGCCTTCCTGCGCCGACGTAGCGCCCGGGGCGTCAAAGGCGGCCAGCGTGTCGCCCAGGCCGGCCGGGAGGTCCACGTGGCGCGCGCCATAGGCCTGTCCGTCGATGAGCACGACGGCCGGCCCCTGGGCCGCCTCGGCAAGTCCTGCGGCCAACCGCTCGGCGATGGCCCCTTCCTCGCCCATGCCGGCGAAATCGCGCCCGGCTTGGAAGAGGACGGCGCTGGTTCGCGCCCTTTCCTGCGCACGGATCGCATCGTCCCGCACCCGACCGGCCAGGCCGCCGGTCATCATGGCCACCGCCAGGAAGACCACGAGAATGATGACGTCCTCGGATTCGACCCCGAAGGTGAATCGCGGCTCGACCAGGTAGAAGTTGTAGCTGACGAAGCCCAGGGTCGCCGCCAGATAGGCGGGTCCCGATCCGAACAGGACCGCGACCACAAGGACGCCGCCCAGGAAGATCATCGACACCCGCACATAGCCCAGGCCTTCGGCCACGATCAGGGCCAGGAGGTTGGCCAAGAGGACGATGAGGATGGCCGCGATATAACCCACCAGCCTTGGCCGGCGGCGGATCCAGTGCGAAATCATGTCTGACATAAAGGCCCCTGAACGCCCCGAGGCCGAGATCCAAGGGTTCGCCGGCCTTGCCGACAACGCCCAGGGGTGAGCGACGGCCAAGCCGACGAACCAGGTCGGTAGCGGCCGACCGGACGGCAACCTGCAAGAGCCCGTCCGGGTCGTCAATTATGGCCAGCTTATGGGCGGCTTATAAGCTTCTTATGCTTGCCACCGGGGGACGGCGGCGGCCCTCTTCGCGCTCCTCGATTGATGGAAGCGCCAGATGAGCCGACTCGCACCCCATTCCGCCCCTGGGCGAGCCTAGGTCATCGCCATGCTGCGTCCTGGCCAACCCGCCCCCTGGTTTGTCACCCCCTCCCCCGTCAATCCGCGGTTCGCGTTTGGCAGCTTGGGGGGCCGGTTCATGCTCATGGTCTTTCTGCCCGAGCCGGGGGCGGCCCGCGATGTCGCCCTGGAACATTTGCGCGCCCACCGCGATCTGTTCGACGATGAGAAGGTCTACGCCTTCGCGGTCGCGAGGGATCAGCCCACCATGGCGGCGGCTCAGAACACACGCAGCCTGCGCTGGTTCTTTGATCCGGACGGGAAGGTGTCGCGCCTCTATCACGCTCTGGGAGACCAGGGCGCCAATCCCCATTGGGTCCTCATCGATCCGTCCATGCGGATCTATGCTGTCGCACCCATAGACGGCGGAGATCGGAAGAGCGTCGTGTAGGGAAAGAGTGTAGATCTCGGTGGTCGCCGTATCATTAAAAAAAAAACCTCCCCTTCTCCTCCCCCCCCCCCCCCCCACCCACCCCACCCCCCCCCCCCAACACCTCGCCGCCCCCCACCTCC
>CALEOQ010000301.1 GCA_937910255.1 uncultured Caulobacteraceae bacterium
ACCGTCAGACGCGGCCCGTCATTGCCCGCGGACCAGCGCGGCTCTTACTTCATCGGTCTTTCGAGCAGTTGCATGATGGCCGGGGCTGCCGGCACCGCGCTGGGCTATCACCTGGCCGGCGCACTGCCGTTTCCCATAACCGTCAGCCTGATTTTCCTGAATCCGGTGTATTTCGTCTTTCTCTTTGCCGGCGTACGTCACCGAAAATTCGTTCTGGCGCTGATCATCGGCGCCCTTCTGGGACCGCTCTTCCATTGGGTCTCGCCGGACTGGGGTTTGGCGTTCTGCGGCGTGATCGCCGGGACCGCGGCTTATTGGCTGGACCGTCGCATGGCGGGTGGCGATGACTGAATACGGATCATCGAGCATCACCGGGCTGTGGGGGTTGCTGGTTCTGGTCAGCCTCTCGACTTATGTATGGCGCGCCAGCGGCGTCGCCATCGCGGCGCGAATCAAGCCGGACGGCAACCTCTCTCAGTGGTTCAGCTGCGTCGCCTACGGCATGCTGGCAGCCTTGATGTCCCGCATCCTACTGTTGCCGGTGGGCATCCTGGCCGAGACCCCGCTGATTGACCGGCTGGTGGCGCTCGGTGTCGGCGTGGCAATCTACTGCACCTTCAAGCGCAACATGCTCGCCGGCATGCTGAGCACGGTCGGCTTGTTTGCCGTCATTACCGCCCTGCGCCAGAATGGTATTGTATGAGTCACCGCCGCACCTGAACATTGAGACGTTTACACCCAGCGCTTCACTAATCTTTGCGGCAAGGAGGAACCCCCATGGTGACAGAGACCCTAGGGTTCGTTGGCCTCGGCAACATGGGCGGGCCGATGGTGGCGAACCTCGCCGCCGCCGGGTTCAGGTTGAGCCTCCACGACAAGGCGGGAAGCCGTGAACGCGCGCCCGAGGACGCTGCGATCGCCGCCTCACCAGGCGAGGTGGCGCGGGCCGCTGACATCGTGTTCTTAAGCCTTCCCGACGGGGACGCGTGCCAGGAGGTGGGGCGCGAGATCGCCACGACCCCCGGCCGGACGACCACCGTGGTGGTCGACTTTTCAACCACCGGCGTTGCGGCCGCACGGGAGATCGCCCGGGGCCTGGCCGAGGCCGGGATCATCTACGCGGACGCCCCCGTGAGTGGTGGCAAGGCCGGCGCCGTGGCTGGGAGCCTGACCGTCATGTGGTCGGGGTCGGCGGAACTATTGCAACGCCTGCGTCCGGCCCTGGACGCAGTCGCCAAGAACGTCTTTCACGTCGGCACCGCCCCGGGCCAGGGCCAGGCCATGAAGCTGTTGAACAACTTCCTATCAGGCACGGCTTTGGCCGCCACATCGGAGGCGGTGGCCTACGGAGAGACGCAAGGGTTGGACCCGCGCACCGTCGTCGACGTGCTCAACGCCTCGACGGGCCGCAACACGGCAACCAGCGACAAGTTCCCCAACCGCATTCTCAGCGGCACCTTCGATTGCGGATTCCAGACGGCGTTGATGGCCAAGGACCTACGGCTATACGTGGAGAGCGCCCGCACCGGTGGCTCCCCACTAGATATCGCAAAACGGGTGGCCGAGATATGGCAGAGGGCGGATAGCGAGATGCCGGACAGCGATTGCACCCGCATTTTCGAGCTTATCTGCGGCCCACGCCGCGGCAGCCTCTAAGTCTAAGTCAGCTCGGTATTGAAGAAGGCGAGCAGCTTGTCCCAGGCGTCGGCGCTGGCCGCCTTGCGGTAGCGCGCCGCATTGCCGAAGTCCTGGAAACCGTGCCCGGCGCCATCGTAACGATGGAAGGTGTGTGCGACGCCCGCCGCCGTTAGCGCGGCGTCGAGGTC
>CALEOQ010000302.1 GCA_937910255.1 uncultured Caulobacteraceae bacterium
TGACTGTTTCATCAGTGAACTCATACGATTGGTCTGTGGTTGATGGTTCCGGCGTTGAATGTCTCATTGATGATGATATGGCAACCATGGAAGCAAACAGCTTCATGAGCGGATTAGAAGAAGGAACTACCCTGACCAATGTGTCAGGGATGCGGAAGGTGTCCATGGCGCCGTGGGGGGCGCTGGCCATGGCCTGGGCCACCTCCCTGCGGGTGCGGAAGCAGCGATAGACGAGGCCCGCCGCGACCAGGCGGGAGAGGGCCGCGTCATAGTCGGCCAGGTGTTCGGACTGCCGGCGCACCGGTTGGGGCCAGGACAGGCCCAGCCATCCCAGATCCTCGAAGATGGCCGCCTCGAACGCCGGCCGTGATCGCGTGACGTCGATGTCCTCGATCCGCAATAGGAAGGTCCCGTCGTTCGCGCGCGCCGCCCCATGGGCCAGCAGGGCCGAATAGGCGTGGCCCCGGTGCAGCAGACCGGTGGGGGACGGGGCGAAACGGGTGACGAAGGGCGCGCTCACCCCTGGGGGCTTAGCGCTGCAAACCCTTGGCGAACACCCCCACATGGCCGAGCACCCCGCGAAGGAAGGCGTCCTCTCCGCCGAGTTCGGCCTTCAGGGCGTCGAACTGCTTGAATGTGGTCATCTCGGCCAGGCCGTGGGCGGCGCACCAGCAGGCGATGGTGGCCAGCTCCAGCCCGACCTCGTCGGCCGGATCGGCGCCGGCCGAGATCAGCACGTCCCTGACCCGCCGATAGGCGCTTTCCTCGTTCTCGTGCACGTGGGCGGGCATGTCGGCCTTGTCCCGCGAGCAGTCGTACATGACCCGGTAGAGGGCCGGGTGGGCTATGGCGAACCGCACATAGGCGACCCCCAGCTCGCGGACCCGGTTCGGGGGCGAGGTTTCAGCGTCGCGGGCCGCCCGGAAGGCGAGGTCGAGCTTCTCCCAGCCCTCATGGGCCACGGCGTCGAGCAGTTCGCTCTTGTCCTTGAAGTGGTGATAGGGGGCGGCTGGGCTGACGCCCGCCTCCCGCGCCACGGCGCGCAGGGACATGGCGCCAGGGCCATCGGCCTCCACCAGCCGCACGGCCGCCTCGACCAGGGCCCGGCGCAGGTCGCCATGGTGATAGGGGCGCGGATCGGGGGCTTCGGACTCTTTCATCGCCGTGAGTGTAGGTCGCTATCTGATCGCCGTAAAGATCATCTTGACAACGTTCAGATGGGTCCTATCTTAGCGCTGTTCAAATAACAGATCGCCTCGCTCTCCCGAGGCCCCAACTCAAAGGTGTGTGTCATGTCTCTCGCTTCCCTGTCGGCCGCCGAACGCGTCTTCGACCGTCTGACCCCGGCCCTGTTCGTCGCCCTCAGCCTGGCCCTGGCCGCCGCCCTGCTCGGCTTCCTCGCCTAGAGCGCGTTCCGATAAGTGGGACCCGCTTATCGGAACTAGGCGCGTTCAAGGCCCCAGGCCGCGCGTTTCTCCCAGTCTGTCGCCTTGAGGGAGCCTTCACGGGCTCCCTCTTTTTTGCCCGCCTGCCGTGGCGACACGCCATGGAGCCGTCATAGAATCGAGCCTATGATTGAGGGATCAGGCGAGCTTGAGCCTGGTGCTGGATGCAAGAGAGGAGCTTCGTCTTCAGTCTCTGTGCCTTTGACAGCCGGTCCCCAGGGGCCCCCCGCCGGAAGCGCCGGCGATGCAGGTGATCGCCCATCCCCCTTCGGGCTGGCCGGCCCTGGTGCTCAACGCCGACTATCGGCCCCTGAGCTATTATCCCCTGTCGGTCTGGCCCTGGCAGGAGGTGATCAAGGCGGTCTTCCTGGACCGCGTCGACGTGGTCTCCACCTATGATCACGTGATCCGCTCGCCCTCCTTCTCCATGCGTCTGCCCAGCGTCGTCTCGCTGAAGCACTATGTGACGCAGGACCGGCCCCCGGCCTTCACCCGCTTCAATCTCTTCCTGCGCGACGGCTTCGCCTGCCAGTACTGCCGGTCGGGCGAGGACCTGACCTTCGACCCCGTGGTTCCCCGGTCGCGGGGCGGTCGCACCCGCTGGGAAAACATCGTCCCCCCCCGCCCCGCACGGACGACCGCCGTGGAGGGAAACGGGGCAGACCTCGGTGGGCCCCCGCCCCCTC
>CALEOQ010000303.1 GCA_937910255.1 uncultured Caulobacteraceae bacterium
GTAAGATACTCTCTGTCTCTGTCGTACGTCGACACCTGTTGTGGTCTATTACTAGTTATGAGGTGGTTTGTACAGTTGTTTTTTGCAAGCAGGAGACGGCATACGATGTTACGACGTGACTGGAGTTCAGGCGTGTGCTCTTCCGATCTGCCTGGTCGCCGACCTGCCGGGCAAGATCACCCTGCTGGAAAGTCAGCTGGCTGATCCGGACCTCTATGCGCGAGACCCCGGCGCTTTCGACCGGTTTGGCCAGGCCCTGGCGACCGCCCGCGAGAAGCTGGAGGCCGCGGAATTGGAATGGCTGGAGTTGGAAGAACGTCGCGAGGCCCTGGAGGCCGGGCGCTGAATGCCCGCCAGCCATTCCTGGGGATAAGATTCCACATTGAATCTGCTGATGTTTCGGCGCGGATTCCCCAAGGAGTCCACAGCCTGTCCACCGGGTGGTCACGCGCTGCGCACAGCGGGTCGAACTCGGGCGCTTGCTTCATAGACTGTGTGAGCGCAAAGTCAAGGGGTCGAGAGGGACTGCAGCCCTGGCGCACCGGGAAACCGGAACGCAAATGGAGCAGAAGGTTCCAGAACCGACGGCGACGGGGCGACCCGGCGCCTGGGTTCGAAGGACACCGGCGTGACGGAAACCTGCGGGGCAGCCCGCGTTCGAAGTCGCAACGACCTTGCGATGCAGGTCCGCGAGGATCTGGAATGAGGGCGACGCCGCGGCCTGCCGCAGCGCCGCCCTCTTGCCATGGGCGTCACCCGCCGCGGGCTATGTTTAACCATTTGGCGCCAGAGCTTGACCATAGTGTCCTGAATTCGGGGAGCGGACACCCATGGGCATCAGCCGGGACCTCTGGCGCGACACCTTGCTGGGACTGATCTTGACGGTCAGCTTTGGCGCCAGCGCCCTGTTCTGCGTCGCGCTGACACGGGAAAGCGGCGGCGTCGCCGCCCTCTGGCTTCCCAGCGGGCTGATGGCCGGAGGCTTCGTCCTGCTGCCCCTGCGACGCGCCGTCTGGCTGGCTGTCGGCTGCACACTGGCGGGCATGGGCGTGAATCTCGCCGTCGGGGCGCCGCTGGACGCCTTGCCGCTGTTTGCGGGCCTTAACCTGTTCGAGGCCATGCTGGCCGCCCTCATTGTCCGCCGGATCTGTGACCGTCGACGGCGGATCGCAGACCTGGCGACCCTGCTGCGCATCGCCTTGTTCGCCATCATCCCCACGACGGCCCTGACCGCGGTTCTGGCCGGGGCACTGCTCGGTTATCTGGCCCAGTCGGCGCCGCAGATCGTCGTGGGCTGGTTCACCGCCAACGCCCTGGGCATGGCGATCAGCCTGCCGGCCGTCCTGCTGCTGGCCGACCGACGCGAAGATCAGGTCCCGCGCCGCTCCCATCTGGAGCAGGTCGTCATCTATGGCCTCGTCGCCTTGATCAGCGCCGTCGCCTACCTGCCCCACAGCTTTCCAACGCCGATGCTGCTGACGCCCGCCCTTGTGGCGGCGGCGTTCCGCCTTGGCCCCCGCGGGGTGGCCCAGTCGGCGCTGATGATGGCCATCATCGCCACCACCATGGTGACCCTAGGTCCGGCCCATCTTGACCCGCTGAACCAGCCGCTGCGCATCCTCAATCTGCAGTTCATCATCGCCACCGCCCTGTTCACCAGCCTTTCGGTGGCGCTCATCCTTTCGGAACAGGCGCGCACGCGCCGGCTGCTGGCCATGCGGACGCGGGCGGCCAAGCGCGCCCAGACGCGGGCTCAGATCGCCAGCGCGGCCAAGGGCGAGTTTCTGGCGACCATGAGCCATGAAATCCGCACGCCGATGAACAGCATCCTCGGCTTCACCCAGACCCTGATCCGCCGGGACGATCTGCCGGCCGAGGCGCGCCGTCAGGTCGAGCTCGTCCATCGGGCCGGCGGCTCGCTTCTGGCGGTGGTGAACGACATCCTGGACTATTCCAAGCTTGAGGCCGGTGAGGTGGAGCTGGCGCTGCAGCCCCAGAGCCCCGAGACGATCGCCCAGGACGCCATCGACATCATCGCCCCCTCCGCCGAGGCCTGCGGCCTGCAGATCCGTCTGGAGACCACGGGACCGGTCCACGACATGGTGTTGATCGACGAGCTTCGCGTGCGCCAGATCCTGCTCAACCTGTTGAGCAACGCCGTGAAGTTCACCGAGGCCGGCGAGGTCCGCCTGCAGCTTTCGGTCCGCGACCAGGGCTGCGAAATGCTGCTGCGCTTCGAGGTCCACGATACGGGCGTCGGCATTCCCAAGGCCTTGATGCCTCGGCTCTTCCGCCGCTTCTCGCAGGCCGATTCGTCAGCCCGCCGGGCCTTTGGCGGCACGGGCCTGGGCCTGGCCATCTGCAAGGGCCTGGTCGAGGCCATGGGCGGGGTGATCGGCGTGCGCAGCCGGCCGGGTCTCGGCTCGACCTTCTGGTTCGAGATCAGCGCCGAACCAGCCTCGGTCCTGACCGATGTCGCAGACGCCGCCCCCAGCGCCGATCTCGGCCGTGTCCGCGTGCTGCTGGTCGACGACCACCCCATGAACCGGGACCTGGGCGCCACGGTCCTGAAGCTGCTGGGTTGCGAGGTCAGCCTGGCCTGCGACGGGGCCGAGGCCGTGGACCTGGCCGCCGCCACCGCCTTCGACGCCATCCTGATGGACATCCACATGCCGGTCATGGACGGGGTGGAGGCCACCCGCGCCATCCGCGCCCTGGAGGGCCCGGCGGCCATGGCCCCGATCATCGCCATGAGCGCTGACGTCATGCCTGAAATGGTCGAGCGCTGCCGACGCGCCGGGATGAACGACGCGGTGGGCAAGCCGATCCAGATCGAGGCGTTGCACGCCGCCCTGGCGCGATGCATCGAGGCGGCGACCGTCGAGGTCGCAGATCCGGAGACCGGCGATCTCGACGCCGCCGTGGCCTGAAGCGTAACCGGCTTGGCGCAGCCCCCGGGCGCGCCTAGGTTTGTCCCGGTACGCATCGGGGGAGAGTTCATGAAGGTCTTGCGTTCGCTCGCCATCGCGCTCGCCGCGCTCGTCAGCGCCTGCTCAGCCGAGCCGCAGACCGACGCCGTCACAGGCGCCGACGGCCTGACCACCATCCGTTTCGCCACCGACTGGCGGGCCCAGGCCGAGCACGGCGGCTTCTACCAGGCCCTGGCCACGGGCGAGTACGAGAAGCGCGGCCTCAAGGTGGAGATCATCCAGGGCGGCCCGGGCGTCAACGTGCCCCAGCTGCTGGCCGCCGGCGCCGTGGACATGGGCATGGGCTCCAACAGCTTCATCGTCATGAACCTGGCCCAGGAGGGCGCGCCGGTGACGGCGGTCGCCGCCTATATGCAAAAGGACCCCCAGGTCCTGCTGGCCCACCCCGACCAGGGAATCGAGACCATCGCCGACCTGAAGGGCCATCCGATCCTGCTGTCGGACGCCTCGGTCACCGCCTTCTGGGTGTGGCTGAAGGCCAAGTATGGGTTCACCGATGATCAGGTCCGCAAATACACCTTCAACGCCGCCCCCTTCCTGTCGGACAAGCGCGTGGCCCAGCAGGGCTATGTGACCTCGGAGCCCTACACGATCGAGAAGGAGGCCGGCCTTGCGCCCAAGGTCTTCCTGCTCGCCGACAATGGCTATCCTGGCTATGCGACCATGGTCCTGGCCCGGGACGCCCTGATCGCCGAGAATCCCGAGGCCGTGCGCGCCTTCGTCGAGGCCAGCACCGCCGGCTGGCGGTCCTATCTGGACGGCGATCCGGCGCCGGGCGACGCCATGATCAAGGCCGACAACCCCGAGATGACTCAGGATGTCCTCGACCAGGCCCGCGAAAAGCTGAAGTCGTACGGCATCGTCGACGCCGGCGATCCGGCCCTGACCGGCCAGATGAGCGACGCCCGCTGGACCGAGTTCTACGAGATGGCGCGCGACCAGGGGGTCTATCCCGCTGAGCTCGACCCCAAGTCGGCCTACACCCTCGACTTCCTGCCCTAGCCGCAGCGCCCATGGAGCCATTGGTCGCCGAACTGGCGCAGGTCGAGGTGGAGTACGGCGAGGGTCAGCTGGCCCTTGGCCCTTTCAGCCTGTCGGTCGCGCCCGGCGAAATCACCGCCCTGGTCGGCCCCTCGGGCTGCGGCAAGTCCACGGCCCTGCGCCTGCTGGCGGGCCTGGAGGCGCCGACCCGCGGCCAGGTGCGCCGCACCGCGCGGCGAGGGGAAACCTCGGTGGTCTTCCAGGCGCCGACCCTGGCGCCGTGGCTGTCGGCCCGCGACAATGTAGCCCTGCCGCTGGAGCTGTCAGGCGCTCCCCGGCGCCAGTCGCGTAGCCAGGCGGAGGCTGCGCTCGCCCGGGTGGGGTTGGCCGACGCGGCGGGGGCGAGACCCGCTCAGCTTTCCGGCGGGATGGCCATGCGGGTCTCCCTGGCCCGCGCCCTGGTGACCCAGCCGCGGCTGTTGCTGCTGGACGAGCCGTTCGCGGCCCTGGACGAAATCACCCGACGGGCCCTGGCCGACGATGTGCTGCAGCTCTGGGCCGAGCTCAAGCCCGCCATCGTCTTCGTGACCCACAGCGTCGAGGAGGCGGTCTATATGGCCAGCCGGGTGTTGGTGCTGACCCGCGGCCCAGGCCGGATCAGCGGCTAGGTGAGCATCGCCGCGCCAACGCCCCGCCCCACCGGCGCCCGGACGCCGGCAGGCTTCCGCACCGCCGTGGGGGCGGTGTCCACTGTGCCGGCCAAGGGCCTGGAGGCGGCCGCATCAAACGCC